>CAZYUZ010000031.1:0-14054 GCA_964650775.1 uncultured Lachnoclostridium sp.
TATGTTGCACTTACTTTAGGAAAGTTGCATTTACTTTAAAATTCAACCTCTTTTTGCAGTATTGGGGTTCAATACAGACTACATACGCTACCACAGCCGCAATACATTTGATCACCCTCAAATTCATATCTTAATATTAGTCTCGGAGAACGTAACTTCAACCTTGAAGAGCGAATTAAAGAATTAGAAGCACAGCTATCACAAAACATATAATTTTTATCCAATGTTTACAAATCGACATATAGAAATAGCCGGGAATTCAACCCGGCTATGCTACATTAGTCTCTGCTCAAATCAACCTAATTTAATTAAAAAATCTAAATACTCCGAACACTTTTCCAATAATTTCTACATCCGGCAGAATGATTGGATCCATATAATCATTTTCCGGCTGCAATCTGATATGACCATTTTCTTTATAGAAAGTCTTTACTGTCGCAGAATCATCTACCAGTGCAACAACCATATCACCGTTCTTTGCATAGTTCTGGCGTTTTACAAGAATGTTATCTCCATCCAAAATTCCGGCATTGATCATACTTTCACCCTTTACCTTTAACATAAAGGTTTCTTCGTTAGGCATGTATTCTGATGGAATCGGGAAATAATTATCAATGTTTTCAATTGCCAGAATTGGCTGACCTGCTGCAACAGTTCCAACCATAGGAACATTCACAACTTCTCTTCTCACCAGATTAAAATTATCATCGATAATTTCAATAGTACGTGGTTTTGTTGGGTCACGTCTGATATAACCATTTTTCTCTAAAGTTTCCAGATGAGAATGTACAGACGAGGTAGACTTTAAATTCACTGCCTGGCAGATATCACGTACTGATGGCGGATATCCCTTATTTAAGATTTCAGATTTGATATATTCTAAGATTTGTGACTGTTTTTCGGTAATCTTTCCGTATGCCATATGTTTTCCTCCCAAACATACTTTCGTTATCTAATGCAATGGTAACATAATATCAACAAAAAAGCAAACAAATGTTTTGGGTTTTACAAATTAATTCCTATGGTATAATTTTTTCAAAGACCTAACTTAAGTTGATTGCGGAGGTAAACCATGGAAAACTGTTCAAGATTTTTTGCGAATAAACAATGTGAATATTTCCCATGCCATGAGGGACTGGAGGATTTCAACTGCCTCTTTTGCTACTGTCCGCTTTATCTGCGTGAACACTGCCCTGGCAATCCAAAATACATCGAACACGACGGCAAGAAAATCAAATGCTGCGATGATTGTACCTTCCCTCATAAGCCGGAAAATTATGATACGATTATGAAATTTTTAATGGAATAATTATGCTAACGCTGCGCCAAGATTATTGCATGCGGCTTTCGCATCATCATCTGGAGCATCGGCGCAGATTACACTGTCACAAGCAAGATTTGCGCCTTTTTCCTTGCATACATCTTCCCAGTTACGCATCCATTCACCATCGCCCCATCCGTAAGAACCGAATAATGCAATCTTTTTGCCATTTAACTTATCTGCACATTCATTGAACATTGGTTCAAATTCTGTTTCTTCTAAAACTTCATCTCCCATTGCAGGGCATCCGAATGCGATTGCATCAAATTTATCCATTTTATCAGCACCAAATGTATCTGATGTAAAAAGAGAAACTTCTGCTCCCTTTGCTTTTGCTCCTTCTACAACTGCTCCTGCCATTTCTTCTGTGTTTCCTGTACCGCTCCAGTACACAACTGCAATTTTACTCATAAATTATTAGTTCCTTTCCTATTATAATGAAATATATCATCAACCGGCAACAGCGAGCTTCTCGAGAGGCACACCTTCCGCCCACTGTGCACAGTAGATTTCTGTACATTTTTTATACTTTTCGAATGTTTTTAATGCTTCCTCCGGATTGCCATAAACCTTCCAGCAGCCAGAGCATTTATATCCACAGGCTTTATTTTCAATAAACCCATGAACATCCTCTGACGGATAGCCTAAGAACAAACCAACTTCATGTGGAATGCTTTCTGTATTTCGAATCTTCTCCGCTAATTTCACAATACAATTTGTGCAGCAATGATTTGTATAGCCTTCTTTTACCAAAAGTTCTTTTGTCAATTCATCTGCAAAATCTTCTGTAAGTTTACTTTTTCGATATAAATATAGAAGTACCCGCTTTTCAGAAAATCTAAGCGGAATTATCCGAAGCCCCTTATCTTTGAATCGTTTATTAAGCTTACGTATATCCTCTTTCATTTTTAACGGACAATCATAAGGAGCTGTAAACATACTGCCCGCTTTCATACCTGCTAACGTTGGGGAACAATGTTTTACGATTAATTCTTCCTGCATAATTCTCCTCCTAAAATATACTCAATTTCCAAAAAGTTAGCCGCGCCTAACCTCTGCCTAAAAATATATGGTTAGTTTTGCCTAACCAATTACAATATAATTATATTCTCACGATTTGTCAATATTTATTTTTTTAAATATGAAACATTATATGAAACATAAATTTTTAGATACTCAAATATTAATAAATAGGTTGCATTTTTTGCCAAATTTCGGTATTATATAAAAAGTTTTTGAGATTGTATACAAAAATACAACTCATTTTATCGGGGATATGAAATAAACTTAGAAAGTGAATGAGGATATTATGAAAGCTTACAAAGATTATACAAAAGACGAATTACTCACTTTAAAGGCTGCTTTAGAGGAAGAATACAAAACGATGGAATCCAAAGGCCTGAACTTAAATATGGCACGTGGAAAACCAGGATTTTCCCAGTTAGAGCTCTGTATGCCAATGCTCGATGTGGTTAACAGCACTTCTGATATGAGAACTATGATGGGTAACGATACACGTAACTATGGAGATTTAGATGGTATTGGCGAATGCCGTCGTCTCATGGCAAACATGATGTCTGTAGAAAAAGATAATGTTGTAGTTTGTGGTAACTCCAGCTTAAATATTATGTACGATACAGTTTCCCGTTCCATGACACACGGTGTAAACGGCTCTACTCCATGGTGTAAATTAGATAAGGTAAAATTCTTATGTCCTGTTCCGGGCTATGACAGACATTTCAAGATTACAGAGACATATGGCATTGAAATGATCAATATTCCACTTCATGATGATGGTCCTGATATGGATTTGGTTGAAGAGTATGTAAACAATGACCCGGCTGTCAAAGGTATCTGGTGTGTTCCAAAATACTCCAACCCAACAGGTATCTCCTACTCTGATGAAGTTGTAAGACGTTTTGCAAACTTAAAACCAGCTGCAGAAGATTTCCGTATTTACTGGGACAATGCATACTGCATCCATCATTTATATGAGGATACACAGGATGAAATTTTAAATATTTTAGATGAATGTGCAAAAGCAGGTAATCCAAACATGGTTTATATCTTCTCTTCTACATCTAAAATCAGTTTCCCTGGTTCCGGTGTATCTGCTGTTGCATCGTCTTTAGAAAACATCGACTTTATCATGAAACATATGACAGTTCAGACAATCGGTCATGACAAGATTAATCAGCTTCGTCATGCAAGATTTTTCAAAGATATCAACGGTCTGAATGCTCATATGAAAAAACATGCAGAAGTACTTAGGCCAAAATTTGCAGCAGTTTTAGATACTTTAGAAGCAGAACTGTCAGGACTTGAAATCGGTACATGGGTGAAACCTCGCGGTGGTTACTTTGTATCCTTTAATGCAATGCCAGGCTGCGCGAAGGCAATTGTTAAAATGTGTAAAGATTTAGGTGTTGTTATGACAGGCGCAGGCGCTACTTTCCCATATGGAAAGGATCCTGAAGATTCCAACATCCGTATTGCTCCTACTTTCCCTTCTATCGAAGAAATGCAGGTAGCTTCCAAAGTATTTGTACTTTGCGTAAAACTTGCAAGTGTGAATAAACTTTTATCAGAAATGAATTAATACATAAATAAATGAAGCTCAGAGCCACCAACACGGTTCTGAGCTTTTCTAATTCTCTATTCAACTACTGTTCTTAACTTCGCAAATCGCCACTCTCCTACTATCTGTAACCCTATCGGTAACAGTAGGAAAAATGCATATGCCGCGTAAAAAACATACGACAGGCTTGTAATCGGATTCATAATAAGCATTGGATCAAAATACATCGTCGTCTGATCAAACAAAACTGCCATTCCAATCAGTGTTAAACACCAGAAAAATACAATTACCAGACTTCTGTCACGATTATCAAATCGATAAATGGAAAATGCAGTTCGACCTCTTAATGAATATCCCCTGCTTTTCATGGAATTGGAACTTTCCACAAAATCTTCCAGCGTCCAGGTAATTAATATTGAAATCAATGAAATCAAATGCAAAACACGCTGAAACAGATTTCCCTGCGAAATTCCTCTTCCAATGCCCTCTCTTGATATTTCAATTCGTTTTACCCTTGTTTTGACACGCGGAACTGTACGCAGTAAGATTGACAAAAAAAGCGACAGCTTCGGAGAAATGCGTCCGAACAAATACACGATCTTATCCGCTGTAATCAGTATAAAAATACAGCAAAACCACATACAGACCGTTGCAAAAATCAAACCATTTGTCAGTCCATATACCAAAGACTCCAGTGTAATCTGATTGCCAATGAAATTAAATGTCAAAACAGTCACTCCAAAATGCTCGTAGGACGTATATCGTGCCGCATATCCAAAGCCAAGCAGGATAAAAAGCAAATTAAGGAGGAGCATTTTTATACCGCCAAGCTTTATAGAATATATAAACGCACATAAAAATGAAATCCCTAGAAAAATCGGCTGCTTAAAACATATAGAACAGGTAATCGCAGCTGTAAAATAGATTAAGTTGATCATTGGATGATAACTGTCAAATTTCATCAGATTCCTCGCTCATCATACCGTATTTTAATTTCATACGGTTTAATTTTTCCATCATTGGTTTACACACCAGGACCAATGTCAAAAAGGTTGCCAGGCCATGAATTGCATTTGGAATCACTCCAGAACCAAAAATCGCAAGAACATATCTTGGTTCAATTGTATTTCCCATGGTAAAAATCGAGCATATATCTAAAAGTGGTCCAACAATCAGCTGAATGATCACATACCCGATCATCGCTGTTGGAAGCTTCTTTTCCTCATGCATGATTCCTTTTTTTGCCAGAAATCCTGCCAGTGCACCGCCAACGCCATATGCAAACATCTGCCAAGGTGTCCAAGGGCCCTGACCGAAGATAAAATTGCTGACAAAACCTGTCACTGTGCCGGTTAAGAATCCAGCCCCTGCTCCAAATGCCATTCCGGTAATCATGATAATCCCCATCATCGGTTTAAAAAACGGAATCATTGCAAAAGCTGCTCTGGACGCGATAGCGATTGCACTCATCACTGCCAGAGTCACAATTTCTCTCGCCTGTGGTTTCTTCTTCTCATAGCAAAAATAGAACACTGCAAATGCTATAAAAATAATTACGATACTGATTAAATAATAATTTTGATTTATAAGTTGTTTTGGCATAATGTAATCACATCCTCATTGGTAATGGTATTTTCGAATAAATGTCTGCTCATGCGGTTTGCAGCCGTTGTATAAAAGCTGTTGCCTGAGAAGAATCTATTCGGTGTATTGGTTGTTACAATTCCTCCATCGAAGAACATACTGACGGTATCTGCATATTTTGCACAGAATTCCACATCATGGGAAACCATAATAATGGTAACGCCCTGCGCTTTTAACTTGTCCATGATTTCAGCAAATTTTAGTTTAAAGAAGCTGTCGATCCCCTTGGTAGGCTCATCAAGAAGCAATATTTTTGGTTCTGTCAAAAGAACTTTCGCAAGTGCTGCCCTTTGCTGTTCTCCACCAGACAAATCATATGGATGGCTATCTAAAAGTTCTGTTATTTCGCAAGTTTCTGCAACCTTAAAAATTTTTTCTTCTTTTGAAACATCTTTCGAAGAAATCATTTCTCCCAAATCTTCTTTTACTGTTTTATGTACGAACAGGCTTTGTGGATCCTGTGGCAGCATCGCCATCATTCCCTTGAATAGTTCTGATGACTTATATTTATCCAAACGCTTACCTTCTATGAAAACTTTTCCTCGATAAGGTCTGCAAATTCCGCTGATTGCTTTCAAAGTAGTAGATTTCCCAGTACCATTACCTCCTACAATGGCAAACAGACTGTTCACTGGAACCTTTAAAGAAACACCTTTTAAAATGTCCGGTGTATCTTTCTCATATCGAAACCATAATTCCTGTAACTCTACCGCAGGGTTTGTAATATCCTCTTCAATATATTTCTGACCTTTTTCTACTTTGATCTTTTTTACATCAATGTGGTCAAACAACTTATCTAGCCATTCTGCTCCTTCACGAACCGTCAATGGACATGTTAGAGATGTCTGTTTTTCATTTAATTTATCAAAGCATTGATCCTGTACACCGTAATAAATCTGTACCGGAGTCGGCATTGCAGCAAACATCTGATTATTTTCGCCTTTTAAAAATTCACCGATATTCTCTGGTCTATCATTTGTAATTACTTTACCATCTTCCATCACAATGACCCGATCAGAAGCATAAAAAATTTCTTCCAAACGATGTTCTGTAATGATGATTGTTGTTCGAAGCTCACGATTGATTTTTCTGACTGTATTTAAAAAATCCGAAGCTGCAATTGGGTCTAACTGACTGGTAGGCTCATCCAAAATAAGCACACTTGGCTGCATTGCCAT
Source organism: uncultured Lachnoclostridium sp. (assembly GCA_964650775.1). GTDB lineage: Bacteria > Bacillota > Clostridia > Lachnospirales > Lachnospiraceae > HGM12587. The sequence goes on from CAZYUZ010000031.1 coordinate 6,722, forward strand.
GATAGAAGCCAGATTGAGAAGCTGTTTTTGTCCACCTGATAACTCCGAAACATTTCTATGGAACCAATCCTGAATGCCAAAATAGCTTGCCATTTCAGCCACACGAAGGCGGATCGTCTTCTGGTCATACCCCAAACTTTCCAGACCAAATGCAAGCTCATGCCACACTTTATCAGTCACGATCTGATTATCAGGATTCTGCATAACATAGCCAATCTGAGAAGACTGTGTTCGTAAATCTACATCTTTTAAATTTTTTCCCTGAAAAAGAATTTCTCCTTTCAGCTTACCATGAGGCGCAAGCACACTTTTTAGATGTTTTAAAAGCGTAGTTTTACCGCTGCCGCTTCGACCACAGACGGTCACATATTCTCCCTGATTGATTGTAAGTGACACATCATCCAACGCTGCCTTTTTAGATGCTGCCGGATAATAAAAGCTTAAATTCTTGATTTCAAAATGTGCCATGTGATTTCCTCCAAAATTTGTAAAACTGTCGGGATTGATAAAAATAGAAAGTAACAAACAACACCAAGGACTGTCCAAATATTATCAAATCCATTTATGTGCATCTGAGGTACATAGACCACATCCATTCCTCCACGAAATGCACATAGAAACATAATAAAAATGAGTAACAGCATTATAATCAATAATCGTTTATCAGATTTTTTCATTCGATAAATTGAAAATGAAGTACGTTTTCTGCATCCAAAGCCTCGGCTTCTCATACTGTCTGCCATAATGACGCCGCCTTCCAATGCCCAGGACGTTAATGCAGATACAATGGTCATGCCGTGTTCTATCTTTTCATAATTCGTACCATTTTCTACAGACATTCCGATACATTTCCTTGCTCCTGCAATCTGCTCTGTTTTCTTTTGAAAACTTGGAACTAAGTGAAGTACCATAGTCAGAATTAAGGAAACGGATGGAGCAAGTCTACCAAAACAATATAAGAATTTGTCACTGGTCATGACATCATTGTAGGTAGCAAACCAGGTAATGATTGTTATAAACATCGCTGCAATGGCAAATCCATAGCACAATGCTTCAAAAGTATAGGGGCGATTGTTAAGATAGGTAAATAATACTGTTTCACCATAGGTGTTAAATAGTGGATTCATAAGAGAAATCATCAGAAACAGCCCACTCATCCCTGCCAGATATTTCAATGCTCTTCCCTTTAGAATCCAATAATAAGATATTGATAAAACAAAAGAACATAGCAAAAATGCAGGATGTACAAAACACATCCCCATAACGAGTGCACCGATATAGAATATGAAATTAACGATTGGATGACAATCAGAAAAATACATAAAAAATAGACCTCCGCTATGCCTTCGGAATCTTAAATATTCAATCTCAAAATACCTGTATTCTGACTCAGGTTCAAACCTACTAACTGCCCTTCTCAGGTTGCCCCAATGGATATGCAGTGTTCGTCACCTATTACAGCAGGGATAAACTGTACACGGAATCTCACCGTGATTTCCGAAAACAAACTGTTTTCCTGTATCTCTCAACGATTGAACAATATAAACTTACAAAAACTATTTTACAAATAAGGGCATATTTTGTCAATAAAACTTAACAAATATGCCCAATATAAAAAATTCACTCTATCTTCTTAATATAAGATTAATCCTGAATTCCTTTAATAATATTCTCAATTATCTCTACATTTTCTTCAAGTTCTTCTGCAATTTCTGTTACGGACTTATCTTTTGCAAGTTTCTTTTTTACTTGCTCTACTAATTTTTGATTTATGCCTTGTTCTATACCATCATTATATAAATCTTCCAACGCCTGACACATATCTATTCTCTCCTCCTTCTTTCGATTAACCACTTTCTTTAATGTACGCTCCGAATGCAGAAATTCTCTAATCACCTGATAAGTTTCCTCATCAACATTTCGAAAATATATCTCATTTTTCTGCATATAATTAATCAATGCATCTTTGTTACTTCTACATTGTAACATGCCAAAAATTTTCTGTAAATCCGTATGAAATTTTTCCACTTGTTCAATGTTGCCCGCTTCTACAAGATTGATTCGATAATTGGATATATATGGTTCGAACATATTCATCATTTCCGTGTCCTCTTCAAACATACCATATAAATCCATACTTGCATCCCATTTTTCTGTACCATAATACAATACCAATGTAATTACAGGATATAATTTGTCAGTTTTCAAAAATTTTGAGAGAAATTCATCATTTGACATTGTTATTTCTGGTTCATTTTTATGTTGTTCCCAGATTTGTCGCATTTGCGCAACGTAACTAAGCCCATCATAAATCATATTCCTGACAGGCATTGCATAATGTACTTTTGCCTGATTTTCACAGGCAAGAATCGCAAGCATTGGACCTTTCTTCCACCGCATTACAATATCCCGATACCTTTGCACCTCCTTTGATTTACCTGATTTGTCAGTTACCAAGACATCTGCTTCTGAATCGATTGGTTCTAAGTCTTCCGGTAAAATCATTTGTTCACCATCAAAACATTGCCCGTTAAACAAATCAGCAAAACGCTCTCGATTTTTCAGCCATTGTCTTACTACAGTGTTGCTTTTTCCCATAGTAATCGCACTCCTTTATTTAGATTTCATTAAAAATTGGAAATTTCGGCAGAACTGCCGGATAAAGAGATAACGGATGCTATCTCAGATATACTGAGTATAGCACCCGTTCATAAAACATACAAGTTTTTAAATTTTATTTAGCTTCAGTTTTTCCCTGACTTTTTTTCATATACAGCAGGATTGCCGCAAGCAATACAAGACCGCATCCGCCGCCGATTGTCCATGGAATCCATGAAAGATTTACTGAGTCTGTATCTGCATGATTATTCAAATTACCCGTCATGAGATCTTTCATTGGCGAATCTCCGCGATATCCAATAACCGCAAAGTTTGAGAAATCAATTGCATTAAACACAATGCTATCACCGATTATTGTACAATTTAAATATTCCATGGCTCCATCATCAGTATAATGAAGCACAACAAGTCCATCATATGCAGTAAAATCTCCTAATTTATTCAATGGAATTTTAATCAATACTGCATTATTTGGATGATATTCTGATCCATTACAGATGTCTTCCAATGAAATATCCCAAAGTGCGAGCATTTGACCATTCTCAACATGTTCCTGCATGGACTTGATTTTTGTAATATCTAAAACATCTTCAACCAAAAGCTGTACATTCCAGTCAGCACCAGAAACGCTAATACCAGTGTTTTCATCATATTGAATCTTATTTGAAAGTTGAGTTTTTAATTCATCTACAATGCCATCTTTTTTAAGAAGTATTTTTTCTGTATCTGTCAAGCTTTCGTATGCCATAATTGCATCGATAATTTCTCCATTATAAGACTCTGATGTCACATTTTCTAATAATTCTTTTGCGTTGAGTGTGACTTTATTCAAAGATACTGTTTCTGTATTTAGTACTGTTGATGTTTTTAATGCAGAAATCTTTGATGATGTTGTATTTGTTGTCTTTTTCTCTGTTTTTGCTTCTGCTAAAAGAGCCTCATATTCTTTTTCTGCTTCTTCTAAAGTTGAAATATTACTTACCGCTTTTTTGTTGTTTATACTTAAACTGTTATATGCAGTTCTCGCCCTATTGATTGCAGCTTTAGAGCTTAATGTTACATTTCCAATAGAATCAATTTTATCTTCTACTGCCTGAATTTTCGCTTCATCCAAAGCATCTTCAGCATCCAGTAAATCATCGAAATTGCTAACTAATTTTTTCTGTGCATTAGTTAACGCATTAAAAGCATTTCTCGCTTTTTTAATTTTTGCCTCTGAGTTTACAGTTACCTGACCAATTGCATCAATCAGCTTTTCTACCTTTTCAACTTCTTCTAAGTCAAGCTCTTTGATTTCTTTAAATGCAGTTTCTGCTGCCGTTAAAAGAGATAACTGAGTTACTTTTTCTTTTTCGCTGTCATTTAATGCATCATATGCAACCCTTGCTGACTGAATTGCAATTTCAGATGTACTTGTTACTTTTCCAATTGCTAAAATTTTCTGATCTACTGCATTGGCCTTTTCATATTCTTCAAAAAGGGCTTCTGCGGCAACCAATGTGTCGTAATTTGATACAGATGCTTTTTCTAAAAGTCCTAATGTATCATAAGCTCCTCTTGCAGCACTGATTGCACCCTTTGATTCGATAGAAACTATTCCAATTAAGTCAATCAGTTTTTCTACATTAACAACAGATGGAACTCCAATTGCAAATATATATCCTGAATCATTTTTATAATAAAGAGTTCCATCCTCACCACAAATAATGCTTGTAATGCAAAACTGTTCAAATCCTTCTGCATCATATAACTCTGTCAATTCTGCATCGTTTAATGTTAAACAGTCTGTTTTTACTTTAATTACCGAAATACCGCCTGGCGTATTGTTATAAGTAGAATACAGATACAAATATCCGGTTGTTCTTTCATAAGCTGTTGAAAGAAGTAATGAACACTGTGGGTATCCATTTAAACCAACTGCAAACATCATTTCTAATGTTTCTGCATCTGCAACAACTACATTACCGCTTGAACCAGTAGAAGAAATGCCACTGCCAGTTGCATAGTAAACTCTTCCGTTGTAAACAACGGGTGTTGATGTTGTCTGTGCATTGTTATCTACACCTTTTAATCCGGTAAGTGCTCCTGTTGCAGTGTCAACGTCTGCGCGATAGAGGTAGCCGCCTTTCGTTGTAAAATATACTCTTCCATTTTCTTGTACATAAGCAATTGAGGAACGCTGGTCTCCTGCTCCTGTTAAATCCAACGAAGAAATAATTTCACCATTCTTTTTATTAAATGAATATAACTTGGATGTACCAGCAGTACCATTTTCACCATCGTCTGTACCAACAATTACCGCATCTCCTACAACTACAGAGCCAGCCCAATAGAATCCACCTAACTGCGTGTGTTTCCATGCAGCAGTCTTTGATTCATTGGTTAACGTAACATCCTCATCTGCCACACTGATGCATACAAAGTTTGCGTTTTTTGTTTCCCCATTCCAAAAACCAGTATAAATGTATCCATCAGAATAAGTAATTGGAGAAAGTGACTGTCCTCCTAAAGCATCCTTATATACCCATAAAGATTCTAGTGTTTTTGCATTAAATGCCTGGATAGTACCTCCTGATAAAGGACAGAAAATCATACCAGCAGCATAAGTTGGTGGTGTATACCCAAAATTTGGAGCAGCAACCATATCTGCCTGTGCAAGAATTTCACCTGACTCTAAATCTAATTTGTATAACGTTTTATTGCTCATCACGATAAGTGCATGATCTACAATAATTTGTACGGATGGATTATTGCTCCAGCCGCTTCCAAGAGATTTTGTCCATTTTACAGCAATATTCTCTGCATCCTTATTTTGCGGTGTTCTTGTATCTGTAATAGCCATATTTGTTTCACTGCCACGGAAGTTTGACCAGTAAGAATCAACCTCATCCGGCTGTTTTCCAAGTACCTTTTCAAGGCTAATATTTATTGTCCCACCCTCTGTTGGAATTGCAGCAGTTTGAGAAATGTATCCATTTTTTGATACGCTATAAGTATAATCGTAAGTACCAAACATACCTGTATAACTGCCATCGGTATTTGGAACAACAATATTATTTGTGTGGTCATAAACCATGATTGCTGCATCTGATGGAGAAACATTAAATTTTACATTCGTTACCGCCGTTTTATTCAGCTTTAATGTATAACAATTAGATATGTCATCTTTAGAAACGACCACATTAATATTGTCAATGTTTGTAATGTCTACTACATTTGACGCTGCTCCATTAAATGTCACAGTATATCCTTCTGCCTTTGGTGTTGCATTCAGTGTAACTGTTGGAATGTGTGCTGGAACAGTCATCGTATACTCTGCTGTTGCTGCTGAAAAGCTTTTATCCCAGTAGGTATTTTCTGCTGTTAGTGCTGTAAGTGTCGGGATGACACCGATTTTAAAATTATAGATTGTAGATTCTGCATTTGGATCCTCAGAAGTTACAACAATTTTAAATTCATTCATGCCACCAACAAGGAAGTTAGCCCATTTTGAAGAACCGCTTGTCCATTTAATATCTTTAATTGTGTTGCCATCTGCATCACATAAGGTCACTTTTGATGCATTCGTGTTTGGCTCTGCTCTGAAACGCAATTGACTTGTGCTGTCTGTTAATGTTGTTGCAAGTTCATATTCTGTTTTTGTTGGATCAAATGTAAGGTTTGTTGTATAGCTATCGCTTTCATTTTTTAGCAGAACATTAGAATTGTTTGGACTTGTACTGCTATGAATGATTAATGAATTTAATGCAGCTATTTTTTTCTCTACATTTAATGTAACCGTATAAGTAACAGTTTCTTTTTCATCTTTTGCAGAAAATGCCAATGTTGTTGTTTTTTCAGATGATGTATCACTATAAGTATAATTAGCACTGCTCATAGTCTCTGCATCTGCACCATTTACAGAAACTGTGTAGATAAGTTCATCATTATCTTGATCAGTAAATACTTTACTTAAATCAATGGTATATTCCTCGCCTATGTAAATATTTTCAGTACCATTGCCGCTTTTATATTCTTCCGTTAAAGTTGGAGCTGCATTTGCTGGTAACACTGTAAACTCTACAAAATAACACTTGGATTCAGCTTGATAATCCTTTTCTTCAAAAGCTGCTATAAGAAAAAGTTCATATTCGCCGGCTTCTTCAAATTTATAGCTGAAATCATCGTCTGAATTCAGAACTTCTTCTTTTACAACGTCGTCTGATTTATACATTTCAGCACTACAGGTAAATGTTGCATCACCCTCTGTTACACTGAATATATCGCTTACATTCACAGTGTATGTATCTCCAACTTCATGGTTTAAGAATGCAAACTCAATCTCAGGGTATTCATCTGTATCATCTATAACAAAATCTATTGAAGGTGTTACAGTAGATGTCGAAATGATTACTTTAAATATGTATTCTCCCGCAGGGACATTATCTGCATTACCATAATCGCCACCGTTCATGGATGGCCAGGATGGGGCACCGCATATAACTTTAATCTCTGTGCTGTCTTCTACAGGAATTTCCGCTGTGCGTTTATATTCTGTATCTCCAACAAAGGTTCTCACCTGGAAATTTTTGTTTGCCGCTGTCGGTGTTACTGTAAGCTTTGTTGTACCTTCAGGAAGTGTGAGTGTGTATTCTATTTCATCTCCATTGAATCCTTTGTTCAGTGTACCTGCGCTGAAATCTATATCTTTTACCCTCTTGTCATTGTTAGCCCA
>CAZYUZ010000032.1:0-13940 GCA_964650775.1 uncultured Lachnoclostridium sp.
GTTAATGGCAGGTTTAGATGGTGTGAAGAACAAAATTGATCCACACGCAAATGGCTGGGGACCATACGACATGAACCTCTACCACTTACCGGAAGAAGAAAAAGCAAAATTAACTTCTCTTCCAACACGTTTAGAGGACGCTTTAGATGCTTTAGAAGCAGACCATGACTTCTTAACAGCAGGCGGTGTATTCCCAGAACACCTCATTAAGAACTTCATCGCTCTTAAGAGAAAAGAATGCTTAGAAATGTCTAAAATTCCACATCCGGCAGAATTCGATAAGTATTTTAATTTATAAGATTACAAAAGGTGTGTGGCTAATGTGCCACACACCTTTTTAGTTTCCAAACACCTCTTGCGTAATAGTACAACGACAATGCCGTTCCTATCGTCCATCCAATCGGCCAGGACATCCAGATTCCTGTGGTACCAAATGGTACTGATAAAAGATATCCCAATGCAACTCGCAAAATCAAATCACTGAATGTGGAAATCATGAAGTATTTCATTGCTCCGGAACCTCTCAAAAGTCCGTCGGTAATCAGCTTCATTGGAACGACAAAATAAAACGGAGCCACAATTTTCAAGAACAGCATGCCAGTCTCAAGTGCTACCGCAGACTGCTCTTTCATAAACAACTTAATCAGCAGCTCTCCACCAAAGAATCCTGACACAAAGAATGGAATTCCAATGAGAAGGCCCATTTTGAGTCCGGCTTTTAACCCCTGCTTCACACGGTCTTCATATCCTGCACCCACATTTTGAGCGGTAAAGCTGGATATTGCATTTCCAGTCGTACTAAAGCAGGTAATTGCGAATGTATTAATCTTGATTGCTGCAGAGTAGCCCGCAATCACTGATGAACCAAAACTGTTAATCAGGTTCTGGATGAAAATGTTCCCTACAGATACGAAGCTCTGCTGTAAAATACTTGGAATCGCAAACGCCATAACTTTTTGCAGCATTGGCCACGAAAAACTTTCCGCCTTACTCTCACATTCTATTGTGGTCAATCTCTTTTGCAGCGTAATCATTGCCAACAGACAGGCAACTCCCTGACAAATAAAGGTCGCCCAGGCAACCCCGGCTACATCCCAGTGGAAAACTGCCACAAAAATATAATCCAGAATGATATTACTCACAGAAGAACCAATCAGGAAATATAATGGTGTCTTTGAATCTCCCAAAGAAGTAAACACACCAGTTACCACATTATAGAAAAAGAGAAAAATGAATCCTCCGATATAAATTTTCAAATAAATATCTGCATCTGCAAAAATATTGTCCGGTGTGCTAATCATCCTCAACATATTTTTACTAAAAAGCAATCCCAGAATCGTTAATACCACAGATAGCACCAGCGCTGACAACAAGGTTGTAGAAATCGCCGTTTTCATTTCGCGATATCTTTTAGCCCCAAAAAGCTGAGAAATCACTACCGCGCATCCTGTATTGCATCCCAAGGCAATTGCCATAAAAATCATGGTAATTGGATAGGATGCACCGACTGCCGCCAACGCATCTTCTCCATGCACCGCAAAATTTCCGACAATCACACTATCAGCAATGTTATACAACTGTTGAAAAATTACGCTGATAAACATTGGCAGCGCGAACTGCCATAATATCTTCCGTGGTTCCCCAACGGTCAAATCTTTATTCATAAAATTACGCTCCTACATCCATGTGATTTTAGCTTCTTTAAATATTTAAAAGTACAAGTGCAACTAAGATCAGTCCCATAGCAATCCACTGTTTTTTGCTCAACTTCTCTTTGAAGACAAATAACCCTGTCAGCGTAATTACAACAACCGTCGCTACACTAAATGTTGGGAAAACGATCACTGCCGCAATATCATTCAATGCTTTTAGCAGAAATCTTGCAGAAAAATAGTTCGGCACCCCAAGCAGCAGCCCAAAGCCCACATCCTTCCAGCTCATTTTTTCTTTCTTCACGCCAATGAGCACCAGACATAAAATAAGGGCCACTCCAAAAGTATAGAATAAGAAATGCTCTGACAACGCACGATTTCCCAGTTCTTCATGGATTTTGGACATTCCATCGCAAAGTCCGCTTACCAGAAGAATCAGAAACAAGCCCAGCTTAAAGTTAATCGCAGTCTGCTCTTTTTCAAAATTAATAAGAATAACTGCTGCCAGACAAATTATGATTCCAATGACCTGACCAATCTCAGGCTGTTCCTTGAAAAATACAATAGAAAGCAACACCTGAACGATCAATCCCAGCTTTTGAAAAATTGAGGTTAAGACGACTCCATTTTTCTTAATATTTAACTGTACCAGTAAAAGACCTACAAGATAAATCACACCCGTGCATGCACCAAGACCTAAGGTAAATCCAAGTCCTTTTGTCTTCGGAAAAAGATTTCCATAACCACAATAAAATGCTGCCATGATCACACAAAGCAGATAGTTAATGGCAAGCATTCCATGACTGCCTTTTACATATTTTTCACTTGTTCTCATAACAATGGAAACAAGGGCGCTGCTTGCGATTGCTAATAATAAATTAATCATTCAGATTTTTCCTCAATCTTCCTTTTGTATATATACCAATCATTAGTAGTTTAATAACATTTGTCTTATTATGTCAAGCATTCTATACCTTATGCTCATTTAACTTTTCATCTTACCTCATAAGCTCTTATATTAAAAACTGCTGAATCAGCAGCAATACCTGCCTTTGATCTAATGGTTTCTTCTTTGTCTCATAAGTAAGAATCAACTGTTTTCCCTGTATCATTCCATTCTGTCCATAAGTTGCAATCTTTTGTACTGCGTTTTCTGCATAGAACGGATCGTCCATCATCCCCAGATGTTCCCAAATCATTTCCTTTCTTTTCCTTATATTTAAAACTGTAAAATCCGGATAGATGACTCCATAATTCTCCAGCTCCAAAGGATATTCATATCGATAAGGTATTTCTTCTCTATTTAACAAATCTGCTATTATAACTTCTGATTTAGAACGAACCCTTTCTCCTTTTACGGTATATAACTCTGGTGTATCCTCATAAAATCTTTTTCTTTGATATATACGCCGTTCAAATCTTTAGGATCATTTCTATAGTAATACTGCGTCCGATTCTCATGACTGCTGATTCTCAACGATCCCTCCGGCACATGTTTGAGTGCTCTTTCTTTATCTTTTTTGATTTTTGTTAACTCTTTTTCTCTTTCTAATAAGCGCTTTCTAATCTCTTCCATGCTTTTTCCTCTTATAGCATATAATTTTCTAGCATTAACATTTTTAGATGCTTCAAAAGAATCATTAAAACTTGAAATAGCAGATAGTTTTCTATTTTATTCTTTTTTCGCTGTTTGATGTGGATCTTCTGAAACTGCTTAGGCAGATAAGATTTTTATATCACCATTTATAGATGCAAATTTAAAAATCATAGGCAGACAAAAATCTACAATTGTAAATTTTAGATGGAGTCAATTCAATTTCTAAAAAATTTCGGCGGATAAAATTTGTTTTTTTAGATTCTATCTGCTCACTAAAAATTTCGGAGCAACCTTTGAACAGACAAAAACTAGAAATTTGAATTATTATCTGCTGTTATTTTAAGACAATTTGAAATTAGGCAGATAATATTTTAGATATTAAAAAACTAGATGTTGGAGCAAGGAAAATACCCTGCCCCAACATGAAGATTTGATATATTATAACAAAAAACTTATTCAAGTTCAATGGTTCCAGGTGGCTTGCTTGTAAGATCATAAAGTACGCGGTTCACACCCTTCACCTCATTGATAATTCTGCTCATCACTTTATTGAGCACTTCATAAGGAATCTCTGCTGCCTCCGCCGTCATAAAGTCAATGGTATTGACCGCTCTAAGTGCCACGGCATAGTCATAGGTTCTCTCATCTCCCATGACCCCAACAGAGCGCATATTGGTAAGCGCCGCAAAATACTGACCAATGTTTCGATCCAGACCAGCCTTTGCAATTTCCTCGCGGTAAATTGCATCCGCATCCTGCACAATTCGTACTTTCTCAGCAGTTACATCTCCCACGATACGAACCCCAAGTCCTGGTCCCGGGAATGGCTGACGAAATACCAGATATTCCGGAATTCCAAGTTCCAGCCCCGCCTTACGCACTTCGTCCTTAAACAAATCACGCAATGGCTCAATAATTTCTTTAAAATCTACACAGTCTGGAAGTCCACCTACATTATGGTGAGACTTGATCACTGCAGATTCTCCGCCAAGACCACTCTCCACAACATCCGGGTAAATAGTTCCCTGTACAAGGAAATCTACCGCACCAATCTTTTTTGCTTCTTCTTCGAATACGCGGATAAATTCTTCACCGATAATTTTTCTCTTCTGTTCCGGCTCAGAAACGCCCGCAAGCTTCACGTAGAAACGCTCCTGTGCATTGACACGAATAAAGTTCAATTTATAATTGCCCTTAGGTCCAAAGATTTCTTCAACCTCATCCCCTTCATTTTTACGAAGAAGTCCGTGGTCAACAAATACACAGGTCAGCTGTTCCCCAACTGCCTTTGATAAAAGGACCGCAGCTACCGAAGAGTCTACTCCACCGGATAATGCACAAAGCACTTTTCCGTTTCCAACTTTTTCACGAATTGCCTGAATAGAGTTTTCTACAAAGGCATCCATCTTCCAGTCACCAGCACAGCCACATACATTGTACACAAAGTTAGAAAGCATCTTTGTACCTTCCTGTGTATGAAGCACTTCCGGGTGGAACTGAATTGCATAAAGTTTATCTGCTGGTCTTTCTGCTGTAGCAACCGGACAGTCTGCTGTATAGGCTGAAATCTGAAATCCTGGTGCAATCTGTGAAATATAATCAAAATGGCTCATCCAGCAGATTGTTGTCGGTGATACATTCTGAAACAATGCGGAATTTGTATCCACAAACACTTTTGTTTTTCCATATTCTCGTACCGGCGCCTTTTCCACCTTACCACCAAGCACATGCATCATCAGCTGCGCGCCGTAGCAAAGACCTAAAACCGGAATCCCTAGCTCAAAAAGCTCTTTTGTATAAGTTGGTGCGCCTTCTTCATAACAGCTGTTCGGACCTCCTGTCAAAATGATTCCTTTCGGATTCATTTCTTTGATTTTTTCGAGGTCTGTGTTGTAAGAATAAATCTCACAATAAACATTGCATTCACGAACACGGCGAGCGACCAGCTGATTATACTGTCCACCAAAATCGATGACAACAACCATTTCGCTCTTCATCTTTTTTCCTCCATAAATCGCAAAGACGCATGACGTATGTCATGCGTCCTATATTTATTTTATGACAAACCAAGTACAACTGCAAGGACCATTACAAAGGAGCATGCAACAAATAAAATGCCCTGGAATTTAATCATAAATTTTGCCCAGTTACCCCATTCAATTTTTGCTGCTGCAAGAGCACCAAGCAAGCATCCTGAAGTTGGTACGATAAAGTTTGTAAATCCATCACCAAGCTGGTAAGCAACAACTGCTACCTGACGTTCTACGCCTACAAGGTCTGCAAGTGGAGCCATGATTGGCATTGTCAGTGCCGCCTGTCCGGAACCAGATACAACGAAGAAGTTGAATACTGCCTGGAATATATACATGCACCATGCAGAAATAATTGTTGGAAGTCCCTTCATTGCATTGCTGATTGTGTAGAGAATTGTATTTAATACAGTACCATCTGTTGCACCTGTACCGCCAAGTACGATAATGATACCCTGAGCCATACCTACACACATCGCCGCACCAACCATGTCAGCTGCGCCATGTTCAAAAGCTTTCGCGATATCATTCATTCTCATACCATTGAGCTTAAATACGACACCAATGATACCTGCTACAAGGCCCATTACGAAGAACTGAGAAGCGATTTCCGGAATATAATATCCTTTTGCTACAACGCCCCATACAGTCCAAACCATAGTCGCAACAATTGTTAAAAGTACAAGTTTATGACCTAATGTAAATGGAATATCCTGCTGTCCTTTTTCTGCAAATTCATCTCTAAAAGCTTTATCAGATTCATACGCAACAGAAAGCTTTGGATTTTTCTTGATCTTCTTTGCATAACGCATTGTGAAAACAATTGCAATCACCGTAAAGAAAATCCACATTGGAATTCGAAACCATGCACCAGACATAACTGGAACTCCTGCAATTCCCTGTGCAATTGCAAGACCAAATGGATTCTGCCATGAAGAACCGAAACCAATCTGTGTGGCAACATAAGAACACATAACACCAACAACCGCATCATAGCCCATAGCAATGAACATCGGAACCAAGATCATAACAAATGGTAATGCTTCTTCACCCATACCAAATACTGCACCGCCTAAAGAGAACAGTGTAATCAAGATAGGAATCAGCATAATTTCTTTACCATTCAGAATCTGGATAATACGCAAAATACCTGCATCAATGGCACCGGTACGCATAACAATCCCAAACGCACCACCTACCACAAGAATAAATGCAATGATACCAATGGCACTTCCCCATTTATCTCCTGTTGTCAGCCCTTCAAATACGAAGTTTAAAATACCCTGTCCGCCAAAATCTTCTGTACCGAATAATGGCGCAACCGCAGTTACCTTATTACCGTTTTCGTCCAACACATATTCAAAACTGCCCGGATCAACAACGGTTCTTGTCTTTTCTACGCCGTCCACCATATAAGACACTTCTGTTGTTTCAAAACGTCCCTGTGGAACAAACATTGTCAATACTGCCGCAAGTAACACTACACCAAAAATAATGATGTAGGTGTGCGGAAATTGAAATTTCTTTTTTTCCATTTCTCTTTTCCCTCTCTTCTTATTCAAAAGTTCCCTTCACAAGAACTTCCTTTTCGTGAATCATCAAAACACCTTTTGCAAACACAGAGGAAAGTTCCAGACTCCCTTCTTCAGCAAGAACGATATCTGCATCTGCGTTTTCTGTTATTCTGCCCTTATTTTCCAGTTTTAACAGCTTCGCTGGATTTAATGTTACCGGTTTTAATGCATCTTCTAACGAAACTCCGTCTTTTAAAACCGCATCTTTCATTTCCCGATACATCGATGTGACTTTTCCTACACCCAGTCCCACAAATGTGCCGTCTGCTGCAAACACCGGAAGGCTTCCCTGTCCATCGGATGAGAATGTAATCTGCTCTGCCGCTACCCCTGCATCCAATGCCATTTTAAGACCTGTACTCGCCTTTACCTCCTCCGGATCTAAAAAGTCCGGATCAGAGCTGGTGGTCAGATCAATGTATCCACCATAATTTTTCGCATACTCGATGCCATCCAGCATCAGAGTCATACTGCGATTGATATGTGTTGGCAGCATCTGCGTTGGTGGTATCATAGAACTTTCCAGAACATGCTTTAAATATTCCAGTTTTTCTTCTCCATCCCCCATATGAACATTGACAAGACCTGCCTTTGCAGATAAAATCCCGCCTACTCTCGTATCAGCCACAATTTTTGCAAAATCTTCCTTTGTAGGCTGTGAAGAACGATGATCAGAAATCGCAATCTCTCCGCAGCCGATTACTTTTTCCAACAAGATCACATCATCCATGATACTGCCAGTAATCGTTCTTACCGGCACCTGATAGGAGCCCGTATAAACATAAGTTGTAATACCTTCTTCCTCTAAGCCCTTCGCCTTTGCCAGAAGATTCGTCATGGTTCTGGTACAGCCATCCGTTCCAAGACATCCCACAACCGTAGTGACTCCTGCTTTCGTAATGTCTGTCAGCATAATTTCAGGTGTTCTTGTTTTGGCTCCACCTTCACCGCCGCCGCCTAAAATGTGTACATGAGCATCAATGAGCCCCGGAAATAACACTTTTCCGGTTCCATCTATCACTTCCACATCATAAGCACTCTCCGCAGGGAGGTTTTTGGCAATTTTTAAAATCTTGCCGCCTCCAATCAGAACATCTAAAATTCCTAAATATTCTGGTGCATAAATCTTTGCATTTTTGATTAAATACATCAGTCTCCCCCAATTTTAAAGAATACTTATGCATTATAGCATAGACGTATCCAAAGATGCATCCCTTTTTTAAATTATTTCTTTGCCAATTCTTTACTTGGCAAAATAAAAAACGAGTCAAATTTCTTTGACCCGCCTTTAAAAGGTTATGAACATTCTATTTTATGTAAATATTTCTCTTTCGTTGCCATACCGCCGCGAATATGTCGCTCCTGTTTATTCACTTCCAGCACATTGCGCACCTCTTTTGCAAGCGCCGGATTAATCTGCTGTAAGCGATCCGTGCAGTCCTTATGCACCGTAGACTTGGAGATTCCAAATCTTTTCGCCGCCTGTCTCACCGTTGCATTATTCTCTATAATAAACACTGCGACTTCTACGGCTCTTTCTTCAATATAATCCTTCAAAAAAATCCCCTGCAAACATCTTTTTACAATGTATGCGGAAAGGAGGCGGGTTATGAAATGAAAAAATCTTATCCCCAAAATCAATTAAAACACAAAAGAGAGACTTCTTTGTTCAAAAAGTCTCTCTTCGTATATCATATGCTATATCCTATGATACACAATCTCTCCGTCCAAAATTGTCATATCGATTTTTGTATTTTTAATATCATCCGGATCGATTATATAAATATCTTTTTCAGGAACTACAAAATCTGCATTTTTTCCTAATTCAATAGTCCCATTCTCTTTTTCTGTATACGATGCGTATGCTGCATATTTTGTAAACAGTTTTACCGCTTCATCCACAGACATCTTCTCACTTGGAATCCATCCATCCTTTGGCGTACCATTTAACTTCTTTCTGGTAACTGCATGATAGATATTTTCCATAATATGAAAGCTTTCAACTGGAGCATCTGAACCGCCGCTGGCATGAATCCCCATCTCTAACATGCTTTTCCACGCATAGATTTTTGGCATACGATGCAAACCGATTCTTTCTTCTGCAATGTCCATATCATAACCGATAAATACCGGCTGAATATATGCAAGAATATCATTCTTAGCCATATTTTCTAATATTTTCTGATTCGTAATCTGTGCATGAACAATCCCATGTCTGTTTTTGGTATTATTTTCGCGGTAAGGCGATTTTTCAATCGCCTCAATGACCATGTCCATTGCCCGATCCCCAATGCAGTGTACTGCGACCTGCATGTCATGCTGATCGTGAAATGCCATAATGTCATCAAGCTCTTCCTGTGTGTAGATACTGATTCCAACATTATCCGGAAAGCCTTCGTATGGTTCGTTCAGGGCTGCAGTTCTTGCCCCTAATGCTCCATCCTGCAGCATCTTCATTGGTCCGATGGTAAAACGAGGTCCACCTTGTCCTGTGCGGAACCCTTCTTTTACAAATGCTTTTGCATCCTCGATTCGTTCAAACAGGCACTGTTCATAATATCTTATATGCATTTCGCCTTTTTCTTCGACCGCTCGATATGCATCCAGTATACGTCTCCAGTTTTTCCCCGGAAGAGATGCCAGATCATCGGATTGAACACCTGTAATACCGCATTCGTTTAATTTTTTGATACCAAATTTGATAAGCTCTTCGATTTCTTCCTGCGATGGTGCTTCCATTACGGAATAGTAAAATTGTACAGCATTTTCTTTAATCAGGCCTGTTGCAAAATCTACATCCTGCTCAATCTCAGAAAATTGCGGAATCTTCTTTAAAAGTTCTAATCCACAAGTATTGCATACCGCCACGTGTCCACATACTCTTACCATGATGATCGGTATTTCAGTTGACAATGCATCCAGCTCATCTTTATGTGGATAACGAGGTTCCGCAAAAAGTTCATGATTCCATCCTCGACAGAACAGTGCTGTCAAAGACCGATCCTTCATTTCTTCCAATCGTTTTTTTGCCAAATCAAGCGCTTCTTCCACACTTCTGCACTCGAAAAGCTTGACCGATTTTTCAACAAACGCATAATGAAGCATATGCATATGGGAATCAACAAACCCCGGAAGCATCATTCTACCTTGCAGATTGATTTTTTCTATGCACTCTATTTTTTCAGCCTCTTCATTTGTACCAAGAAATGCAATTTTCCCATCCTTGATGCCCACTGCCTGGACAACCGTATGATTGTCATCAAGTGTTCGGATCGTACCATTATAAAATATTTTATCCATAATTATTTGTTTTTATCCTCGTAGAAGAGTTCCATATCCGGATCCACTTCTCCGATTCCCATGTAACGCGCTTTGTAATCTTTCAGTAATTTGATAAATGTTCCGCTCAAAGCAAATAATGTAATTACATTAAAGAATGTTGGAACAATTGTTGTAAAGTCACAAATTGTCCAAAGCTGCGCTGGAGTACCATTGCTGTATACATTTAAAATTGTTACTAACATTCCCCAAAGTGGAGTACCTAAAACAAAGATTTTTTCTGCAACGTTTAATAATTTCTTATTGTTTCCTAACCAGTGTTTCAAAATTACACTGTAGTATGTAAACCAACCTGTAGAAGTTGTCAAACCAAACAGGAAGATAGATACAGCTACAAGAACACGTCCTAAGTAACCCATACCTGATTCAAATGCTGTTAATGTTAATGTAGCGCCCTGAAGTCCGGAATCCCAGTAACCAGTTGCAATAACTACCAAACCTGTCAGTGAACATACAACGATCGTATCCATAAATACTTCAAATGCTCCGAGAAGCCCCTGTTTTACAGGATGATCAGTTGTAGCAGATGCATGTACCATAGGTGTTGTTCCCCAACCAGCTTCGTTAGAGTATACGGATCTTGCAAAACCTAATCTCATGGCTGTTGCAACACCTGCACCTAAGAAACCACCTGTAGCAGCCTGTGTAGTAAACGCACCTTTGAAAATGAGTGCAAATGTTTCTGGAAGTGCCGCTGCATTTTTAATTAAGATGAATACACTTCCCACGATGTAAAATGCGCACATGAATGGAACCATATAAGATGCAATTTTTCCAACTTTCTTTACACCACCGATAATAACTAAGTAGATAGCTACTACATAGATAATAGATGGAATAATAAATGGAATATCAAATGTGGAACCAATTGCTTCAGAAACTGTATAGTTCTGTGCTGTGATAAACCATGTACTGAAGATCATTGCACCAAAACCAACTGCAAGCACTCCCCATAAAGGGAATTTCTTTTCTTCTCCTAATCCTTTCTGCATGTAGAAAGTAGGACCTCCAATATATGTTCCATCTTCCTGTTTCTGTCTGTAGTAAACACCTAATGTTACTTCACACATTTTAATGATCATCGCTAAAAGCGCTGCGATCCATAACCAGAATAATGCTCCCGGACCACCTGTAGCTATCGCTGTAGCAACACCTGACATATTAGAAACACCTACAACACCGCCGATAGCAATCGAAATTGCCTGAAAAGGTGTTAAAGCCTTTCCATCATCTTTCCCATTATTATGATTTTCTTTTTTGAACATATTTTTAACAATATAAACGAAATGACGAACCTGGAAAAATCCTGTTCTAACTGTTAAAAACACGCCTGTTACGATGATTGCAATTAAAAGAGGCAATCCCCATAACCAGTTTGTAATGCTTTCAAATATTGCAAACATAACTATCTTCTCCTTTTCTCTTTTTATACGTATTTTTTATTATCTCAAATTTTATGCAATTCGTAAATAATATATTTGGCAAAAAATATTATTTTTTTTGCTCGTGATATTCGATCCATTCATCCAATCCTAACGGAATGTAGTCAGAATACATACAAAAACAATTTAATAAATTACAAGGAATCTGTGCGTCGCCCCGCATCGTGTTTCTTGTAATCTGCTGAAACTGTTCCAGTAATCTTTGATCCAAAGTATCATGCACATGTCCATGCAGCATGAAAGTCTTTGGCTTCCCGTGCTTGCTCAGACGGTTCTGACCGTTATAGCACATGACAGGATAATGAGACAAAATAACTTTTCGCCCATTATCATGCATTTCCGCATAAGAACGCACCCAGATAAATCTGGATGCGTCAAATTCTTTATCTTTTACAAATCGGTCATGATTCCCCTGAATCAGATAAATTTTCCCCTTCAGCTGAGCTAACACCGCTTTTGTCTTGTCCCATTTTTCCATGGAAAAATCTCCGAGCACAACCACTTCGTCATTTTTTCTAACACGACTATTCCACTGATGGATCATATATTCATTCATATCCTGTTCATCACGAAATCCGCGGCAGTCCATGGAATGATTCAATGTATTATGGTAAAAGTGCAAATCGGAAATATAATATCTCATGTTAATTTTCCTCTGCTACTGCATTCTCCACAAGGAAATCTACCGCCAGATCTGCAGTGACCTGTGCCATTACGGTCTCTTTTGTATACGCAGTTTCTAATTCTTCCACTGTCGCATAACCGTAATAAGACATATATTCTTCTGCTTTTTCCTGATAGATTTCATCAGTCACTTCTAAGTTTTCAGCTTCTGCAATCGCATTCTGTACGAGTGGACACTGAATTCTGTAAACAGCAATTTCTCTACACTGTGCTTCAAACTCACTAAATGACATTCCGGTTGCCATACCTACATAGGTCTCTAAATCATATCCATAATAAGCCGCATAGGTTTCATACTGACTTTTCAAATCATTGATATATAATGTAACTTCATCTTCATTTAATTCGAAAGTGCTGTTATCAATGACTTTCTGAAGCACCTGATATTCCATATCAGCCTGTGCTTCCTGCTGTTTAGTTGTTTCGTACAATTCTCTGATACCTGCATATAAGGCATCTACATTTTCATAGCCGTTTGTAGCTGCAAATTCATCATTTAATTCTGCAGGTACATTTTCCCAGCATTCGTTCACTGTAATTGTAAATACGACATCCTGACCTGCCAGATCTTCTGAACGGTAATCTTCCGGGAATGTCATAGGGCAGTCCTTTGTTTCTCCAACTTTCATGCCAACAATGCTTTCTGCGAAGCCTTCGATAAAATTACTGTTTCCAAGATCCAGTTCGTATCCTTCGGCAGTTCCGCCATCAAATGCGACACCATCTTTTTTTCCTACATAGTCAATGTTTACCACGGAGGTTTCCGTTGCAACTTCCTGTGGATTTTTATTAAAGGAGTATGCTACCATATACTGAATTTCTGCTTCAACTTCCTCATCAGTTACTGTTGTGTCCATTGGTGTATAGGCAATTCCTTTGTATTCACCAAGTGCAGTAAGTTTGCTTGTTCCAAGAGCACTGGTGTCTATTTCTGCTGTTTCCTCTGTTGCAGTATTTTCTGTTGTTTCTGCTTTTTCTTCTGTTTCTTTGCTTCCGCATGCAGTCATGGAAAGTACCATGCAGCCCGCCAAAAGCACAGCTAATAATTTCTTTTTCATCTTCCCCTCCGGTTTGTTTATAGTATAGAAGAAAACATTCTTGAAAACTGCTCTCTTATACGAATTCCAAGACTTCGTTTTGCATAAAGCTCCGGCGTAATCTCCGTACAAAAAGCTAAATCCTCTTCAAAAATCTTTTCCAGTTTTGCCGTTATCTCAGGACTGTAAATGGTCGCATTTACTTCAAAGTTCAACTTATAACTTCGAACGTCCATATTGGCAGTACCGTAGCTGCACACCAGCCCGTCACTCATAACTCCCTTCGCATGCAGGAAACCATTGTCATAGGTATAACATCTGACTCCCGCATCAATAAGCTCTCCTACATAAGAATAGGTCGCCCAGTAGACCAGTGGATGGTCCGGCTTACATGGTATCATAATTTTCACATCAATACCAGAGTATGCTGCCATTTTTATCTCATTTACAATAATTTCATCCGGCACCAGATACGGTGTCTGAATATAAACATGATCTCTGGCTTTTCCAATCAGTTTTTGATAATTATCCCTGATTTCTTCATTCATGGTATCCGGTCCACTGGAAATGATCTGAACACCCTCA
>CAZYUZ010000033.1:0-13548 GCA_964650775.1 uncultured Lachnoclostridium sp.
TGATGTAATCGCCGTATTCAGCTGTGTTAGAGATAGAGTATCTCATTCCAGCGAAGCCTGACTGGTAAATAAGGTCAACGATCAGTTTCATTTCATGGATACATTCGAAGTAAGCGTTTCTTTCATCATAACCAGCTTCTACTAATGTTTCGAAACCAGCCTGCATTAATGCACAAACACCACCGCAAAGAACAGCCTGTTCGCCGAAAAGGTCTGTTTCTGTTTCTGTTCTGAATGTTGTTTCAAGAACACCTGCTCTTGCTCCACCGATTGCTAAAGCGTATGCAAGTGCTTTTTCAAGAGCCTGTCCTGAAGCATCCTGATGAACAGCTACTAAACATGGAACCCCTTTGCCTGCCTGGTATTCACTTCTTACTGTATGACCTGGTCCTTTTGGAGCGATCATTGTAACGTCTACGTTCTTTGGAGGAACGATCTGTCCGAAGTGGATATTGAAGCCATGAGCGAACATTAACATGTTGCCTTCTTCAAGGTTTGGTTCGATGTCTTTTTTATACATGTTAGCCTGTAATTCATCATTGATCAGAACCATGATGATGTCAGCTTTCTTTGCTGCTTCTGCTGCTGTGTAAACTTCAAATCCCTGTGCTTCTGCTCTTGCCCAGGATTTGCTGCCTTCGTAAAGACCGATGATCACATGGCATCCGGATTCTTTTGCGTTTAATGCGTGAGCATGTCCCTGGCTGCCGTAGCCAATTACTGCGATTGTTTTACCTTCTAATAATGAGAGATTACAATCTTCCTGATAAAAAATTTTTGCCATAATTTTTTCCTCTTTTCTATGTTTTTCACATTTTCATTTATGTAGGGTATTTACCCAGTAAAGCGAATCTCATCGCTTTGCTATTTAGTTGAACTCTGGTTCGTAATCATCGTAATATACGAGTTTTCCAGTTTCGTCAAATGTTTTATCTGGTACTTTTACGTCGAAGGTACCACGAGAAAGTCCTGTAAGACCTGTTCTTGCAAGCTCAAGGATTTCGTATCCATCTAACATATTGATAAAAGCTTCCAGTTTTGACTGGTTACCTGTCAGCTCAATCACCAACGATTCTTTTGCTACGTCAATGATGTTCGCTCTGAAAATATTTGCTACTGAGATAACTTCCTGACGGTCATCTGCATTTGCTGCAATTTTCAGTAATAAAAGTTCTCTGCATACAGAAGATCCTGCATCCAGTCTCTTGATATCCAGAACATCTTCCAGTTTCATTAACTGTGCTTCAATCTGTCCTAAGACCTGATCATCTCCAGTAGATACGATGGTCGCTCTGGAAAACCTTGGGTCTGCAGTTGTTCCTACAGTTAAGCTGTCAATGTTGTAGCCTCGTCTGGTGAAGAGACCTGCAATTCGACTTAACATACCGGCAGTATTTGCCATTAAGATTGAAAATACAACTTTTTTCATAATATCACCCTTGTTTTTTCTTGTTCACAATTTTAACGTGGTAAATTGTGAAAATGCTGTTCTTATATTAACAATTTAATAGTTCAATGTCAACAAAAATTATTACACATTTTTTCAATATATTGTGGGGTTGTACCACAACAGCCACCTAATACGCTTGCTCCAGCATCTTTCAGCTCTTTCATGCAACGTGCAAATTCTTCTTCATCCATGTTATAATGCGC
Organism: uncultured Lachnoclostridium sp.; assembly: GCA_964650775.1. Classification (GTDB taxonomy): domain Bacteria; phylum Bacillota; class Clostridia; order Lachnospirales; family Lachnospiraceae; genus HGM12587. The sequence goes on from CAZYUZ010000033.1 coordinate 1,654, forward strand.
CTGACCAAGCTCATCAATCTGCGGAACTCCGGCGTTTGGCTTCACAAGAACAGGAATTGAAAGATTTTCCTTTAAGTTCTTTACAATTGCCATCAACTGATTTGGTCCAACAGAACAGTTGACTCCGACAGCATCTGCTCCCATCTCCTGAAGTGCCATCGCAGCATCTACCACATTTCCTCCAAAATACAGTCTGCCATCACCTTCACAGGTAAAAGACAGCGTCAATGGAAGATCACATACCTCTGCCGCCGCATCACAGATTACCATTGCTTCTTCTAAAGAAAGTAAGGTTTCTGCCGCAAGATAATCCACACCAGCTTCTACAAGATAACGAATCTGTTCTTTATAATTTTCCAAAAGTACTTCATACGTCATTGTACCAATCGGCTCCAATGGCTGACTTGTTGTACTCAAATCGCCTGCCACCAATGCTCTGTCGCCCACTGCAGCTTTTGATATTTTTACATTTTCAATATTAAGTCTTCTAACTTCATCTTCCAGTCCTACATTTTTCAGACTGATACGATTTGCCATAAAAGTCGGTGCATAAACCACCATACTCCCAGCATCCACATAGGCTTTTTGAAGTTTCTGAATCACTTCCGGATGCTCATTAACCCATTGTTCGGTACAAACACCTGCTGGCATTCCCATCAGCCTTAAATTTGATCCTGTTGCACCATCCAAAATCAATGGTCCTTTGTTTAAGAGGTTTCTAAATTCCTGTTTTGTCATAAATGCCTCCGTGTAATATCAGAAAATTTCTGCGCTATGCCAGCATCATTCGGTCGTTTGCAAATTCTCCGCCGCTTGCCTGCTCGAATTTTTCAAGCAGATCCTTAACTGTTAATTTTGCTTTTTCTTCGCCTTCCGCATCAAAAATGATATGTCCTTCATGCATCATGATTATGCGGTTTCCATGGCGAAGGGCATCTTTCATATTATGAGTGATCATCAATGTTGTCAGATTATTTTCTGTAACGATCTTATCTGTAATTTCAAGCACTGTTTTCGCTGTTTTCGGGTCAAGAGCTGCTGTATGCTCATCTAAAAGCAACAGATGCGGGCTCTTTAAGGTTGCCATCAGAAGTGTTAATGCCTGACGCTGACCACCAGAGAGGAGCCCAACTTTAGAAGTCAGTCGATCCTCTAACCCCAGATTCAGCTGTTTTAACATTTCTCTGTACTGCTCTCTTTCTTTTGCAGTAATACCGATTTTTAGACCTCTCGCAAGACCACGACGTGCAGCAAGTGCAAGATTTTCTTCAATCTGCATGGTAGCTGCTGTACCAGTCATTGGATCCTGGAAAACACGTCCAAGATATTTCGCTCTTTTATATTCAGGAAGACGTGTAACATCTTCTCCATTAATCTTAATCTGACCTCCATCTACAGGATAAACACCTGCGACGATATTTAACATGGTTGATTTTCCTGCACCATTTCCTCCGATGACTGTTACGAAATCGCCTTCCTTCAGAGTAAGGTTCAGTCCATTTAACGCCTTCTTTTCATTCACAGTACCATGATTAAATACTTTTGAGACATTTTTAATTTCCAGCATTGGCTTTTCCTCCTTTTCCTTTACATTGCTCTTCTTGGCATTTTACTCTTCCAGAAAGGAACCGCCAGGAAAATTGCCACGACAAGTGCAGAAAGGAGCTTCAAAAGGTTCGCATCAAGACCGAGGGTAATAACCGCCTGCACTACAATATAATAAATTATCGAACCAAGTACTACCGAAACAAGCTTCAGTGCAAAGTTCTTGAAAATCTTGCTGAAAACTGCCTCTCCGATGATGACAGCTGCAAGCCCGATAACGATTGCACCACGCCCCATGTTTACATCGGCAAAGCCCTGATACTGGGAAAGCAATGCTCCTGAAAAAGCAACCAGACCATTGGAAAGCATCAAACCTAATACTTTGTTGAAATTTGTATTGATACCCTGCGCACGGCTCATATTGAGATTTGCGCCAGTCGCACGAATACCGCATCCCATTTCTGTTCCAAAGAACCAATAGAGAAGTGCAATCACCACGATAGTGATTACTCCTACAGTAATTAACGGATTATGAAATGCAAATTCTTTTACCCATCGAAGTGAAATCAATAAATCTGTATTGTTAACATTTACAGACTGGTTCGCTTTGCCCATAATCTTTAAGTTGATAGAATACAATCCCAACTGGGAAAGAATTCCCGCCAAAATCGCCGGGATTCCCATAAAAATATGAAAAATTCCTGTCACTGCGCCTGTTGCTGCACCTGCCAAAAATGCCATGAGCACAGATACCCACAGGTTCCATCCATTTAAGATACACATAACACCTACGGCTCCACCTGTGGCAAAAGAACCATCTACAGTCAGATCCGCAATATCAAGAATTCGATATGTAATATAAACACCGATTGCCATGATTCCCCAAATCAAACCTTGCGAAACTGCCCCTGGCAAAGCACCTAATAATTGGCCTAAAACTTCCATTTTTATCTTCTCCTAATAATTTCTATATACTTACTACGAAAAATCAAGGGAGAATTTGAACCATTCTCCCTTGCTGAAAACGTTTTATATTTAATTTCTATTATTCAATCGCTGCATATCCATCAACTGGTGCAATTCCTAATGCATCACAAATTGCTGCATTGTATTTTGGAGTTGTTGTTGTGTATTCGATTGGCATTGTAGAAATGTCAGCACCTTCTGTAAGAATTTTCACTGCCATCTGTCCTGTTGTATAACCAAGGTCATAGTAGCTGATAGAAAGTGTTGCAACACCACATCCGCTGCAGATTCCTTCTTCACCTGCGATTACCGGTACGCCTGCCGGCTGACAGATAGAATCAATGATTCCTGTGTTTGCTGCTACTGTGTTATCAGTTGGAACATAGATTACATCACTGTTGTCTGCAGCTGTTGTAACAACAGAAGCTAAATCGTTTGAATCAGAGAAAGAATATAAAGTTGCTGTAAGTCCAGCTGCTTCTAATTCTGCTTTTACTACGTCAACCTGATACTGGCTGTTTGCTTCAGCTGAACAATAAACAAGTCCTACTGTTTTTGCATCTGGGAACCATTCTGTGATCATAGCTGCCTGTTCATCAAGTGGAGCCAAGTCAGATGTTCCGGAAATATTTCCGCCTACTGTACCATTAAAGTCTTCGATTGCAAGTGCAACACCATATTCAGTAACGGATGTTCCAAGGATTGGAATATCTCCTGTTGCTGCAGCTGCTGCCTGAAGTGCTGGTGTAGCATTTGCCATAATCAGATCCACACCATCAGAAACAAACTGATTTGCGATTGTGGAACATGTGTTAGGGTCATTCTGACCATTCTGTAAGTCAAATTCTACCGCATCTTCACCAAGTGCATCAACGATTGCCTGCTGGAAGCCTTCTGTTGCTGCATCTAATGCAACGTGTTCTACCAACTGAACAATACCGATTTTGAAAACTTCACCATCAGCTGCAACTTCCTCAGCTGGTTCTTCAGTCACTGCAGATTCTGCTGCTGGTTCTTCTGTTGCGGAACCGCCACATGCTACTAAGCTAAGTGTCAGTGCCATTGTCATCATGAGTGCTAATAACTTTTTCATAATACCCACCTTTTCTTCATTCATATATCCTAGTATTCTTTAGCACTTCAACGCTTTTACGCGTTGAAGTGCTACATGTTTCACATAATACACCTATTCATGAATTAAGTCAAGTAGATTTATGCAACTTTTTAAACTTTTTAGAATTTCCCTTTTTAGAACTTTCTTCCACCACCACCATGGCTTCTTCCGCTGGAAGAACGATGTACGGAGCTTCTGCTGCCTCCACCGCTGCTTCTGCCAGAACTTTCGTTATTTCTTGGAATCCTACGGTGTGTCACAAACTTGTTGACCAGTTGATCTGATTTAACAGAAAGCTGAACATCGGAATCCGTATAAGCATCATAGTGAAAATCCTCAAATTTCAGCTGATATTTCGCCTTGATGACACTGATGGTAATTCCTGCCGGAATCAGCGCAACTACCAGAGCAAATAAAAATTCGCCAAAAGTAATGCGCTTTGGTTCCTGGTAATAATCAATCTCACCAGCTTCTACATCATATTTATACTGATTTTCCGGAATTCCCCGATTCAGATAATAATCCGTTTCATCAAAGAACGCGACAAACGTGCCGTAATAATCTCCATCAGCTACATATTCAAATGCTTCATCAAAAATATTGTCCACTCTTTCATCTGTCAGATACCGAATCGCAAGTCCGTAGGTAGAAAGATAAATTTCCCGATTGTCCATATCAATCAGATAAAGTATTCCGTCTTCTTCCGAATCATCAGGGAACTGTGCATCATAGAAGTCATCTGCGTACTCCTTAGCACTTTTTCCTTCTGCATCATCCGTCGTGACCACAAGGAAATTCATATTCCATTGTTCCGCGTGTTTTGTTGCCAGATTTTGCAGATATTCTTCCTCTTGCACAGTGAGCAGATCTGCATGGTCATACACATAATTTTCTTCTGCTGAAACATTCATCGCCGCAACCAGTCCGGCGCACAAACATACCGCTGTCATAAATACTCTAATTCTCTTCATCATAACAGCAGCCCTCCGATCATAAGCACAACAAACATTGCTGCAAAGATGATTGCACCAAGACCAAATAATTTTTTGTTATCGATTGGAAGCTTTCCGACAATTTCGCCGGTCTGTCCATTCATTGCAAAATAATAAACCTGATTACCACTCTGTCTGTAGGTTAATACCCACACCGGCAGTAATGTGTACTTAAAATTCTCTTCTGCAATTGTATGATTCTGACTTTCCACCGAAAAGCTGTTGCGTCCGGTAATCGTATCGCGCATACGTTTTTCTGCAAATTTTTGAATTTCCTGTCGAATTTCTGCACTTAAGGACTCTTTATCGATATCCCTCTTTTCTGCCTGAAAACCGGACAAATATCCCATATGAAATTTTTCCATTGCACCGAATTCATATGGAAAAATTCCTTTTAACATGGCATTCTGCGCTTTCTGGAGTGCAGTTTTGGGCAAATGTTTAAATGTCACTTTTCCTGCACGCCTGATTGCAAAAATCTTTGTTTCTGTATATTCGATATCTCCGACACGCCAGATTCGGATGTCTCTTGCCGTACCATTCATATAGCTGTCGGTTTCACAGCCATATAGCCAGTATGGGAAATAAACACCACTCATTTTTTCAATCTGACTTTTCGAATAGAATCCTGAAGGAACGAATTTCTTTTTTTGAATCCATTCCTGAAATTTTTGGATTGCTTCGTCTTTTGTAATTTTAAACGGAACGATACCATCCGGCAGATATTCTCCCTCTAACCTGCCCGCCAATACAATCGGATTGTGGCAATAAAAGCAAAAGGTTGCCGCTGTCGTTTCATCCGTAATAATTTCTGCTCCACAACTTGGACAGTGATAAATCACTGCACTCTGCTGTGAGTCTGTACTCTCTGTAGTTTCTTCCTGTGCTTCTTCTGACTGAACAGTTTCTGCAGACTGAGAATCTGCTACAAGTTCCTCCTGTGTAAACTTTGAGAGACAATACTCGCAAGCATAAGTGCCGGATTCCGGGTCAAAGACCAGACCACCATCACAATTCGGACACTTATATGTAATTGCTGACATTATCCTCGTGCCTTTCCACACTCACTACAGAATTTTCCTGTATTCTTTGCTCCACATTCTGTACAGAACCACTCTTTTTTCTGTGCTGGTTTTCCACATTCCCCACAGAATTTTCCTGTATTTACAGAACCACATTCACAAATCCAGCTGCCTGCCGGAGCCGCTTTTGCAGCTTGCGCTGCCTGTGCCTGCTGCATCTGCATCTGTGCCATATTATTTGCTGAAGCTGTGTTCATAAAACCACCTGCGGTATTCATGCCAACGCCCATCCCCATAAATGCTGCTGCAGCGCCTGCACTGTTGGAACCTGCTGCTTCCATACCTCTTGCGATAGAGCCCTGTACATAACCTTCACGGATTGCAGCATCTGAGAGCATTGCCCCCTGATTGCGCATATTGATGAGTTTCTGGGATTCTTCATCATAGGAAATACTTGCAATACCTACAGACTGAATCTCCATACCGCGCATCTGGTTCCAGTCAGCATCCAGAATATCTGCCATATATTTTCCGAGTTCACGTCCTTTAGACTGAATATGGGAAATACGGATACCATCCACAGACATCTGACCGATTGCAGACTGTAATGCTTCTAAAAATTCTGATAAATACTGTTCATTCATGTCATTCATTCTGACATGAGATTTGTTGCGTGGTACAGCTTCTGCATAGAAACGCAGAGGGTCTGTAATTTTCACAGAATAGTTTCCGTGTGCGCGAAGGAATAATTCTGCATTATAGAAATTATCAAAGTAATTGATTGGATTTCTTGTACCAAATTTTAATCCTTTGATTTCCTGAAGGTTCACGAAGAATACTTTCTGTTTTTTTGGAGTTTCTCCGCCAAATTTAATACGTTCAAAAGAATCCTGCAACGCTTCTTTATAGCTTCCATTGAATAAAGATGGCATCGAAGAATCATCTACTTTGTAATAGCCTTCTTCCGCAGTATAATCTACAACTTTGCCGCCATCTACCAGCATCATAAACTGATTTGCATATACATGAATCACAGAACCATTGGATACAGTTCCGTCAGAACCCTTTACATTTTCACCTTTTCGGATTTTTACACCTTCACAAAAGACCGTATCGTCTCCCATATCCGCTGCTTCAATGACTTCCAGCCACTGATCTGCCAAAGTTCCTTTCACGGAACCTATTGCTGCTTTAATAATTCCCATAACTGATTCCTCCTTCTTTATATTGAATAATTTCAAGCAAATTTTTCAATGCTTGAAAATCCTGCGTATTTTCTACGCTCATTTTTCCCAAGGTAATAATGGGTTTTCAGTCTTTCCATCGCGGACCATCAGATCTCTGAGTGCCTCTGTTGCAGATTTCCCGTTAAATAAAACGGCATTTACCTGCTCAATGATCGGCATACGCACATAAAATTTATCTGCAAGCTTTAATGCTGCCTTTGCAGAATATACACCTTCCACAACCATTTTTACTTCGTCCATTGCATCCTGCATAGAATAACCTTGACCAATCAAGTATCCGGCTTTTCGGTTTCTGGAATGTTTACTTGCACAGGTTACGATCAAGTCTCCCATTCCTGCAAGTCCGCTGAATGTTTCCTGATAACCGCCCATGGCAACACCAAGTCGGCTCATTTCTACAATTCCTCTTGTAATCAGTGCAGCCTTTGTGTTATCTCCGCATCCAAGACCATCTGAAATCCCCGCAGCCAGTGCAATCACATTCTTTAACGCACCGCCAATTTCAATCCCACGCATATCCGGACTTGTATATACACGAAATGCTTCGTTCATAAAAATGCTCTGGATCTTTTCTGCTGTTTTGCGTGTCTTTGCTCCTGCAACCACGGTTGTTGGAATGTCACGGCTTACCTCTTCCGCATGACTCGGACCGGAAAGTACTGCCACATCTGCATTTGGAATTTCATCTTCAATGACTTCTGTCATGGTATAGAGTGTACTTTCTTCAATTCCTTTGCTGACATTCACAATGATCTGTCCATCGTGAACAAATGGTGCCATTTTTGCCGATGTGCTTCGGATATAAAGGGATGGAACACCAAGAACAACCAATTCTTTACCCTTTACCGCTGTTTCCATATCAGCCGTAATTTCAATATTTTCCGGGATTTTTACCCCCGGAAGTTTTTCTTTATTTTCACGAAGGGCGCGAAGTTCCTCCGCCTTTGCCTCTCTTGAGGACCATAACGTCACCTGATGACCGTTTTTTTCTAATACGAGGGCGAGAGCTGTTCCCCAGCTTCCTGCTCCTACAACGCCTACATTTGCCACTGATATGCCTCCTACTTCTTTTCAAAAATTCGGTTCTCTGTACCGTTTAAGAGACGCACAATATTTGCACGGTGTCTGTAAATTGCCATACCTGCAAGAAAAGCTGCAATGACATACATTTCAATCAATGGCGCCTGTGCCATGTGATAAAGCCCAAGCTGTCCAAAAACAATGATAAATATTGCAAATTCTGTAACAATGACCATAGATCCAAGAGATACATAACGAGTCACGATTACGATCGCTAAAAATGTCAGCAATGCAATGATTCCGATACGAACATCAAATGCCGCAAGAAGACCTGCAGTACATGCAATTCCTTTTCCACCGCGGAAATTTAACTGAACCGGGAAATTATGCCCTAAAATACATCCGGTTGCCGCATAAATCCCAAGCAGTGGTAAAATGTCCGGTGCAGAATTTTTAAAAATCAGTCTTACCAGATGAATAGAAATAAAGCATTTTAAAAAGTCACCTGCAAAAACAATCGCACCTGCTTTCTTTCCAAGCACACGAAGTGCATTGGTTGTTCCCGCATTGCCGCTTCCATGCTCACGAATATCGATTCCGTTCATCTTTCCGTAGATATACGCAGACTGAATAATGCCGAATAAATAACCAATTACTAAGCTTGCAATTCTTGGAAACATTATTCATTCTCCTTTCTCTCACGAATGATGAATCTTAAGGAAGTTCCTTTAAATCCAAAGGTGTCACGAATCTTATTTTCCAGATATCTTGTATAAGAGAAATGCATCAGCTGCTTGTCATTTACGAAAATTACGAATGTTGGCGGTTTTACAGAAACCTGTGTTGTGTAGTAAATTTTCAGACGTTTTCCTTTGTCTGAAGGTGGCTGCTGTAATGCTACCGCTTCTGTAATAATCTCATTTAAGACACCTGTTGCAATACGAAGTGTCTGGTTTTCAATGACCATATCGATGGTTTCAAATAATTTTGGTAATCTCTGTCCTGTCACTGCAGAAACAAATACCATTTCTGCATATGGCATATAAGCAAGTGTTTCACGAATCTTGTTCTGGAATTCGTAAATGGTCTTATCATTTTTTTCAATGGCATCCCATTTATTCACAACAATGACAATACCTTTTCCACGATCATGTGCAATTCCTGCAATCTTCGCATCCTGTTCTGTGATACCTTCTGTCGCATCGATGACCATAAGAACCACATCTGCTCTTTCTACCGCGGAAACAGTACGGATAATACTATATCGTTCCAGTTCTTCTTTTACTTTGCTCTTTCTTCGAAGACCAGCAGTATCAATAAATACATATTCTTTTCCATTATAAATAATGTCCGTGTCAATGGCATCACGTGTAGTGCCTGCAATATCAGATACGATAACGCGGTTTTCCCCTGTCAGCTTATTAATAATAGAAGATTTTCCCACGTTCGGTTTTCCAACGATCGCAATCTTTGGTCTTTCATCTTCTTCCTCGTCTTCAGCACTTTCTGGAAAATGTTTGATTACTTCATCCAGCATATCACCGATTCCCTGACGGTTTGCAGCAGAAATCGGCATTGGATCGCCAATTCCCAAATTATAAAATTCATAGACATCTGCAATGAATTTCTGATAGCTGTCCACCTTATTGACACAGAGGACAACTGGTTTTTTAGAACGACGGAGCATGTCCGCTACCTTTCCATCAGAATCTACCAGCCCTTGTTTTACGTCAGTCATAAAGATAATCACGTCTGCGGTATCAATGGCAATCTGTGCCTGTTCTCTCATCTGGGATAAAATGATATCTCCGGAATCCGGTTCGATACCACCGGTATCAATCAATGTAAAGTTGTGGTTTAACCATGTCACATCCGCATAAATACGGTCACGTGTAACACCTGGTGTGTCTTTAACAATGGAGATATTCTCTCCTGCTAATGCATTAAACAGGGTAGATTTCCCTACATTTGGTCTTCCTACCACCGCAACAATTGGTTTACTCATTTTTTTACCTCACTTCTTTTTATCTTGTCACATGGTTCAGTAAAACTGCCCCATCGGAATCAACAATTTCAATTGGAATCTGTAAATATTCTGAAAGTTCAGAAACCGTAACATCATCCAAAAATACATTTTCGCCGCTTCTAAGCATATGACATGGAAGCAATAATTTTTCTCCCAAATCTGCTCCTTTTAGCTGCTTTTTCAAATCCTGCCCGGTAATCAGTCCGGCTACGGTAATTTTTTCTCCAAAAAACTCATTGGTAATATCATATACAAGAACTTCCGTATTCGTATATTTCAGGGTTAATTCTTCCATGAGTTTCCCTATAAATGGTGCTGCCAGTTTTCCTGTAGCAATGGAAACTTTTCTAGGAACATCATCTCCCTTTTTCTCAGCCAGCGCATCGTGAAACTCTGTTTCTAAAAGTCTTAGCATTCCAACGCCGTTTTCTAACTGCAGATAACCATCGTAAGATTCTTCCTCTGGAATTTCCTCTTCTGCAAGCAGATACCACTCATCACTTGCATGAACAAAGTGAAGGCCAAACTCTTCATAGGCTTTTTTCTGCCATGCTTCAATTTGAGCAATTACGCATTTTGCATCCTCTTTGGAAAATGGCTCCAGTGGCTCTAATCCTTCACGGAATTTGCTAAGCCCTACCGGTACAATGGAAACACTCTGCAAACTCGGCAAGTATCTATATAAATCGCTCATGGAACGCTCTAATTCGTCCCCATCATTCCAGTTCTTACAAAGAACAATCTGACCATTGATGGCAATTCCTGCTTCTACCAGCCTGTCCACAATTTTTAAGGAATCTCCCGCAAAACGATTATGAAGCATTCGGCACCTCAGCTCCGGGTTGGTAGTCTGGAAAGAAATGTTGATTGGAGACAATTTATATTTGATAATCTTCTCCACATCTTTTTCTTTCAAGTTAGTCAATGTCACATAATTTCCCTGCAGGAAAGAAAGTCTTGTATCATCATCTTTGAAATACAAAGTTTCTCTCATCCCTGGAGGCATCTGGTCGATGAAACAGAAAATACATTTATTGGTGCAATTTCTGTAGTCGTCCATCATCCCATTTTCAAAAGAAACACCCAGATCTTCCTCAAACTCTTTTTCAATTTCCAGCTCCCACTCTTCCCCGTCTGCTTTACGGATCAGAAGCTCTACATATTCCTCATTCATTAAATAATGATAATCAAATACGTCTTCTATTTTATTCCCATTGATTTCCAGTAAAATGTCGCCGGCTTCTAATTCCAGCTCATCAGCAATGCTGCCCGGCTCCACACTTGCAATCACATGTAAATGTTCTTTCATATTTATCTTTATCACCTTTTTCCAAATATGAAGGGAAACTAAAACTCTCCCCACTATAAAATCATACTACTTTACTATAATATATTTATTCACAAAAAGCAACTTCTGTCTTGACTGCCACATAACCTAGTGATAGAATTTATTAGGTAAAACTCTGTCGAAAAATGGATTTATTATTATTACTTATGAGAACTTTAGGAGGACGTTATGTCAGTAAACGACCAGTTTAACAACACAATTCCGGTAGGTTCATTAAAACTTGCCGTATTAGACAGCGCCAAGGAATTAGGTGATAAAGTCGACCAACACATTAAAAATTTCCGTATTGAAAGAGACCATGAACATAAATCCAACATTCATTTTGCTGGTTATGAAGAAGATACTTACCAGATTGAATGTTCCTGTCCACGTTTTGGTTCAGGGGAAGCAAAAGGTCAGTTAAAAGAGTCCGTACGTGGTGCAGATCTCTTTGTCCTTGTAGATGTTTGCAACTACAGTTTAACCTATAAGCTCTGCGGACATGAAAACCATATGTCTCCAGACGATCACTATCAGGATTTAAAACGTATCATTTCCGCTGCTACAGGCAAGGCAAAACGAATCAACGTAATTATGCCGTTCCTTTATGAAAGCCGTCAGCACAAACGTACTAAG
>CAZYUZ010000034.1:0-13435 GCA_964650775.1 uncultured Lachnoclostridium sp.
CTGAAGAGCTTACCAAACGACTTGGCTCAGAAGTTCGTGTGACTGTTCCTGGACATACCCAGCGAGGCGGAAGCCCATGCCCATATGACCGTGTTCTTTCAACAAGACTGGGTGCAGCATGTGCACAGTCCATCATTGATGAACAGTATGGTGTTATGATTGGTATCGTTAATAACGAAACGAAGAGAATTCCATTGGAAGAAACAGCTGGAAAACTCAAATATGTTGATCCAGACTCTCAGATTATTAAGGAAGCAAAACTGATTGGAATCAGCTTTGGAGATTAATTTATGTCATATGTAGCCTTATACCGAAAATTCCGCCCTGCGGAATTTTCGGAAGTTAAGGGGCAGGAGCATATAGTAACGACTTTGCAAAATCAGATAAAAGCAAACAGAATTGGCCATGCTTATCTTTTCTGCGGTACCAGAGGTACAGGAAAGACGAGCATAGCCAAAATCTTTGCAAAGGCAGTCAATTGCGAAAGCCCGGTAGATGGCAGTCCATGTGGGGAATGTGCGACCTGCAAGTCCATTGCAGCAGGCACTTCCATGAACGTCATCGAAATCGACGCCGCATCCAACAACGGTGTTGACAATATTCGTGAAATCAGAGAAAATGTTGCATATTCACCGACAGAAGGAAAGTACAAAGTCTATATCATTGACGAAGTGCATATGCTTTCTATCGGTGCTTTCAATGCACTTTTGAAAACACTGGAAGAACCGCCGGAATACGTAATCTTTATTTTGGCAACAACGGAAGCGCATAAGATTCCGATTACCATTTTATCCAGATGTCAGAGATATGATTTTAAACGTATCACTGCCGAAACAATTTGCGACAGACTTCGCGAGCTGATGGATAAAGAATCGGTGGAAGTGGAAGAAAAAGCCCTTCGTTATATTGCGAAAGCGGCAGACGGTTCCATGCGAGATGCTTTAAGTTTACTTGACCAGTGTATTGCATTTTATTTAGGAAAAAAACTGACTTACGACAATGTACTGGAAGTACTTGGCGCATTAGATACAGACGTGTACAGCAGTCTGCTGAGAAAGATCATCAAACGGGATATTCCGGCGGTGATGGCAGATGTGGAAGCGATCGTGATGCAGGGCCGCGAACTGTCTCAGTTCGTGACAGAATTCATCCAGTATCTTCGTAATCTCCTTTTCGTACAGAGTGCGGATCATCTGGAGGATTTTTTGGAGGTGTCTTCAGAAAACCTTGCTCAGTTAAAGGAAGAAGCGAAGATGATCGATTCAGAATCACTGATGCGTTACATTCGCGTATTTTCAGAATTGTCTGGGCAGATCAAATATTCAACTCAGAAACGAGTGCTTACGGAAGTTGCACTCATAAAGCTTTGTAAGCCGCAGATGGAGAGAAGCTATGACTCTATTCTTGAGCGTTTAAGTACCATTGAAAGCCAGCTGGAAAATGGTGTGATTGCTCAGGCACCGATTGTTGCAGTGCAGGAGAAAAAGCCGGAAGCTATCAAACCCCAGCCAAGAGTGAAGGCGTGTTCAGATGATATCAGAAAGGTTATCCATGAGTGGAACCAGATCATTAGAGAGAGCTCTCCGGTCATCAAAAACTACCTGCTTGGTCATAAGGATTTTAAACAGGATGGAAGTGGTGGACTGCAGATTGTCATGAGAGAAAATCTGGCGGCAGACCTTTTGAGTTCTGAGGACTTAAGAAAAGAACTGGAAACAACGATCTATAGCCGAATTGGCAAAGAAGTTTCCATTTCATATATATCCGTAGAGCAGGATCAGAGCGCTGCGGCAAATTTAATCGACGTGGATTATATCCAGAGCGTCATTCATGCAGATATTTTATTTGAGGAGGACTAGAAAATGGCAAAAAAAGGCGGATACCCAGGAATGGGCGGCGGAATGAATATGAACAATATGATGAAACAGGTTCAGAAAATGCAGAAGCAGATGGAAGAGCAGCAGAAGGTATTAGAAGAATCTGAATTTAACGCAACTGCAGGCGGCGGTGCGGTAGAAGTGACTGTCACAGGTAAAAAAGTATTAACAAAAGTAAAATTAGATCCAGATGCAGTTGATCCGGATGATGTTGAAATGTTAGAAGATCTGATTATGGTTGCAGTCAATGATGCGCTGAAAAAAGTGGATGATGCAAACTCAGCTTCTATGGCGAAAATGACAGGAGGCATGGGAGGATTCCCATTCTAATGGAATATTACAGCAGTTATATTACCAAATTGGTGGAGCAGCTGGGTTCTTTGCCGGGGATTGGCAGAAAGACTGCTCAGAGGCTGGCGTTTCATATTATGAATATGCCAAAGGACAGAGCCCAGGCGCTGGCGGATTCCATCACGGAAGCCAGAGCCCATGTCAGATATTGCAGTCAGTGTTTTACGCTGACGGATGAAGAACTTTGTCCAATCTGCAGAAATGAAAGACGAAACCATAAAGTGATCATGGTGGTGGAAAATTCCAGAGATTTGTCAGCTTATGAAAAGACTGGAAAATTCGAAGGTGTTTATCATGTTCTGCATGGTGCCATTTCTCCAATGCTGGGGATTGGACCAAATGATATTAAATTAAAAGAATTAATGCTGCGCCTTCAGGGAGATGTGGACGAAGTCATCATTGCCACAAACTCTAACCTGGAAGGGGAAACGACAGCAATGTACATCAGTAAACTGATCAAACCGACCGGAATTAAAGTCAGCCGTATTGCAAGCGGTGTTCCTGTAGGTGGTGATCTGGAATATATCGACGAAGTAACCTTACTTCGTGCATTAGAAGGACGTACAGAACTATAAGTAAAAAAGGTGCCTGATATAAAAATGTGCTCAATTTTGGTTTGAAAAACATTTTTGTATCAGGTGCCTTTTATGTTTGTTTTGCTTTTTTTGGCTCTCGACAGTCTCTAACAAATTTCCCGCAAGGGACATGCTAGGATAAAGAAAAGAAAGAAGGAGACTAAAAACATGATAGAGCTGATTTATAACGAAGAGGAGGAGGCTGTTCTTGAAGAAAAGATGCTTCCGGAACCAAAGAATGTAAAGCAGATTGGGGAACCACGGGAATTCAAAAAAATATTTATCGAGGATTTTGTACATACATTTCTTTTACAGCACAGTTTGGCTATGGGGCAGAAAACCAGTGTGGCGATTTTGGTTGGTAACAGTGAAAGGTCTGGCGGAAAAAGACATTTGTACATCAAAGGAGCACTTCCGGTAGATGCGGTGACTGAAAAGCAGGGAAAATATAATTTTACAGAAAAAATATGGGGAACGGTTTATCGGGAATGCGAAAAATATTTTCCAAGTCAGGAGATTATCGGATGGTTTCTATCAAGACCGGGATTTGCAATTGAGAAAAATGCAATCATGGAAGAAACACATCGAACATTTTTTTCCGGGGCGGACAAGCTGCTATTTGTGATAGAACCGATGGAAGGAGAAAGTGCTTTTTTCGGATTTGACGGAAACCGATTTGCGAGACAGAGTGGTTACTATATTTATTATGAAAAGAATGAGCCAATGAGAGAATTCATCATGGAGAAGAATAGAAGAGAGGAAAAGATTTCAAACAATGAAAAGCCAGACGTTGCCATGGCGAATTTTCGAAAAATACAGAAAGAAAAGCAGGAGCAGAATGAAAAACGTAAAAAGAAAGCGATTTCTTATGGGACAAAGGTGGCGGTTGCACTGGTGCTTTTTGTTGGGGTAGTAGCTTTTAAAAATCAGATAGATCAGATGAAAGTAGCAGAGCAGCCGGTATTTGGAGAGACTTATGAGACAGAGGACGTAGAAATATCTGGTGATGAGGTCCTTGTAGAGGAATTGCCGGGAAACGTAGAAGTGCAGACCGAGACATTCTATGAAGAACCGGTATTTGGCGTAGAGCAGGAAGAACTGCCTGTGACAGAAGGACAAGAAGAACCGCAGATGGAAGAAGTGAGCCAATCTCAGGAACAAACCGAAGAAATTATCGCAGAAGTTCTTTCTTATGAGGAATATGTTGTACAGGCAGGAGACACCCTTGCCAAGATTAGCAGGGACTTTTATGGTACAGATGAAAAGATTTCGGAGATTTGTGCATTAAATGAGATTACAAACGGAGATTACATTCAGGCGGGAGAAATCATTTTACTTCCATAAAGTCAGGTGTTATAATCTTCTCTATAATGAAACGAAAGAGAGAATATAAGTGGCAAAGGTTGTAAATTTCGTTCCTTCTATGGACGATGATATGAAGGATTACCACAAAAAAATATGGAAACACAGAATGGCTGTGATCTTAAAGTGTGTTCTGGCGGTGGCAATTCTTTTGCTTGCAGTTTTTGGAATTCGTTATTATTGGAACAACAGAAGCTTTACAGGATACTCTATTGCGTCTACGACTGAGCGTACAGATACATTGACGACAAGATATGCACCATTCGGTGACAGGATTTTAAAATACAGCAGGGATGGCGTATCCTATACGGATGATTATAACAGCCTGCTTTTTAGTATTACTTATACGATGCAGGATCCGATTCTTGCACTGAGTGAGAAGTCAGGCGCGGTTGCGGATAAGAATGGCAGCCAGATTTACATTTTCGATCAGGAACAGCAAAAAGGACAGATTACAACGCTGCTTCCAATCAAACATATCGCGATTTCCAATCAGGGCGTTGTGGCGGTACTTATGGAAGAAAGCAGTTCTTCGAAGCTTGAAATTTATTCTGCCGATGGAAACTTGATTGGAGATGGTGTCTTTGATTTGGGGGATGCAGGCTATCCGATGAATCTAAGCATTTCTTCTGATGGAACCAAAATTGCGATTGCATTTGCACAGGTGACCGGTTCCAAATTAAACAGCTGCGTAGCGGTCTATAATTTTGATAGTGTTGGTGAAAACTATGTGGATCAGCTGGTATTTGCCAAAAACTATACAGAATATATGATTCCGGAAGTACATTATTTTGATAACAGCAATTTTGTAGCTGTAGGTGATGGTATCCTGGCATTTTATCAGGGAAAACAGATTCCGGAAGTTGTAAATGAAGTGACGATTGAAAATGAAATCAAAAGTGTTTTCTATGGAGAAAATATAGTGGGTTTGGTATTTGAAACCATGGAAGGGAAAATGTTAACACTTTATGATGCAAAGGGAAATCTGGTTACACAGATTCCGTTTACCATGGACTACGACAACATTCGTATTGCTGACAATCGTGTGCTCATTTACAATGATACCGAAATGGGACTTTACAGCTATGGCGGAAAAGAGTGTTTCAGACATACTTTTGAGACTTCCATGGTGGATATTTTTACGACAAAATCCAGAAGTAGGTATTTGTTTATTTATACAAATGAAACGCAGTTAATCAAACTGCAGTAGAATCAGAGGAGAAATATTATGAATTGGCTTTTTTGGGTGGTAGTGGCCTTTATTGCATACCACGTCATTGACGGGCTTCGCCGCGGTTTTATCAGAAAAGTGGTGTCTGCGCTGTCGCTTGTCATCACATTGGTGCTGGTTACTTACCTGACACCTCAGATTACAACATTTATTCAGAACAACACATCCCTGCATGAAAATCTGCAGGAGAAATGCAGTGAAATATTTTTAAACGGTGAGTATAACGAAACGGTGAAAACAGATCAGGTACTTATGATCGAAAATATGGATCTGCCGGAAAATATGAAAGAAATGCTTTTGGAAAATAATAATACAGAAGCGTATGACCTTTTAGAGGTTTCGGGATTTCATGATTATGTAGGCGCCTATCTTGCAAATATGATTATCAATGCGCTGGCATATCTGCTTAGCTTTGTGATCGTATGGACTGCGATCAGAGCAATCTTACTTGCGCTGGATGTTGTGACAATGCTTCCGATCCTGCATGGAATCAACAAACTTGCCGGTGGTGTACTTGGAATTGTCTATGGTGTTGCGCTCGTCTGGATTGCATTTTTATTAGTAACCATTTTGTGTAATGGCGATTTGGGACGTCAGTTCTTTGCACTGATCAGTGCAAATCCATTCTTGTTATTCTTATATAATCAGAATGTAATTATGAAAATTGTATTTGGATTAATTTTTTAGTAAAAAAGCCACGGTCTCGTGGCCTTTTTTGTATGTGTGGAAGAGCGGAAGCAGGTTTTATATTATTTTAAATATTTTTTTTCTTTCATGAGATCCTGCAAGTGTTGTTCCGGTTTAGACAAACCAAGTTGATTGAGCTTTGAGTAATAGTGCATTAATCGGTGAAGCTGCTCGTCTTTGGTGTAAGAATTGGTGCTTTCAATATAGAAATCGGAATATAAAGATTCTTCTGCATCCGGATAAAATTTATATAAAGGAATATCTAATTTTCCAAGTTCATATCTGCGGATAGTTGATTCTACGATTGGAGGAGTGCAAAGTGCTCCTAACTGTTTTTGAGTCAGATTTTTTTCTGTACGAAATTTTTTGATGTTGCCAAAATAATCATAAATTCCTCATAAGTACTCATAAGTACCACCCCTTTCTGTCTAGCTCAGAGTGGGTGGGAGCACGTCCTCCAACTGTACAAATCAAGTCCAACAGTAACAAAAGTTGCTGTCAAGAATCAAATTATTTCACTAAAAAGAAAGATACTTTAACATTTCATTAACAATCCCATGATATACTGTCAATATAAAATGCAAAATTATGATGATAAAAATAGTATCACATATCAGCAAACAGGGAGTAATAGATATGTTTAAAATATTATTGGTAGAAGATGATAAAGAGTTAAATGCAAGCGTCTGCGCTTACCTTAATCAAAACGGTTATGAAGCGATTGGCTGTTTAAATGCCAACGATGCCTACAACGAAATGTACGGCAACATTTTTGACATCATCATTTCGGATATTATGATGCCTGGTATTGATGGGTTTGAATTTGCGAAAACTGTTCGTGAAATCAATGAAGAGATTCCAATTCTTTTTATGACAGCAAAAGATGATATTGCTTCAAAAAGAAAAGGTTTCCGTGCCGGAATCGATGATTACCTGGTAAAACCGGTGGACCTGGATGAGTTAAGTCTTCGAATCGAAGCGCTTCTCAGACGTGCGAAAATTGCATCAAAGAAGAAACTTGAAATTGGTTCTTTGGTGCTTGATATGGAAGAGCGCACCGCGTATGTGGGAGATGAAGAAATTAACTTGACGGTACGTGAGTTCAACATTTTATATAAATTGCTCTCCTACCCTAAGAAAACATTTACCCGTTCGCAGTTAATGGACGAGTTTTGGGATGTGGAAAGTGTCTCCGGTCCGCGAGTGGTGGATGTGTATATGACAAAGCTTCGTGACAAATTTTCAGAATGTGACGATTTTCAGATTCAAACGGTTCATGGGCTTGGTTATAAGGCGGTGCTGAAATAATGAAACGGTTCTTAAATTATTTTATTGCATTTTTCCTGCTGATTGGATTTGTATTGACCTGTAATTTCTTACTGTTTTTTACTTACATTGATATGACGCCGAAGGAAGTGCGTTTTGCAGCATTAGTGACCTTTGGAAATGTGGCATTTCTTGCAATGATTTTTGGGGTTGTGGATTATATCAGAAGATATTTTACGGTAAAAAAACCTGTGAAGAAGATTCAGGAGGGAATCGATAAGATCATTGGCGGTGATTTTAAAACGGAAATTCCGTATCTGTATCATGAGAACAGCAACAATGAGTTTGATGAGATTATCAAGGGTCTGAATCAAATGGCAAAAGAGCTTGGCAGTGTAGAAACACTTCGAACGGATTTTATCTCCAATGTGTCTCACGAGATGAAAACGCCACTGGCAGTCATTCAAAACTATGGAACACTTTTGCAGATGCCGGGATTGACGGATGAAAAACGTGTGGAATATGCAAAAGCCATCAATGAACAGACACGCAGAATGTCCAGCCTCATTACAAATATTCTGAAGCTGAACAAACTGGAAAATCAGCAGATTTATCCAAATGTGCAGAAGTATGATCTGGGTGAGCAGCTCTGCGAATGCATGCTTTCTTTTGAAAGTGACTGGGAGAAAAAGGACATTGAGATTGATGCTGACCTTGCGGAGGATGTCATTGTCAATGCAGACCCGGAAATGATGAGTCTTGTATGGAATAATTTATTGTCCAATGCCATTAAATTTACGGAAAATGGCGGTCAGGTCGGATTGTACTTACAGACTGACGAAAAACATGCCATCGTGCAGGTGCGCGATACCGGCTGCGGAATGAGCGCATACACCGGCAGAAATATTTTTCAGAAATTTTATCAGGGAGATACATCTCATACGACACAGGGAAACGGACTTGGTCTTGCTTTGGTAAAAAAAGTAATTGATATATCCGGTGCAACCATTAGTGTCAGCAGTAAGCTTGGTGAAGGAAGTACCTTTACAGTCATTATGAAGAGAGAAGTGAATGAGGAGAATTAAGTTGGAAGCAAATCAGATTACAAAAGAAGAAACATTTGAATATACATACTCTGCAAAGAGACAGGCAGAGATTGAGGCAATTAAGAGTAAATATATGCCTCCAAAGGAAGATAAAATGGAGCAGCTTCGGAAACTGGATGCCAGTGTGACTATGAAAGCGACGATGTGGGCGGTTTCCATCGGTGTGGTCGGAATGCTGATTTTTGGGTCTGGCATGAGCTGTACACTAGTCGGAGCAAAGAATTTGTTTATTCCGGGAATTGTTTTAGGTCTTGCTGGACTTGCAGTTATGGGCCTGGCACTGCCAGTTTATAAGATGATAGAGAAAAAGCAGAGAGAAAAAATTGCACCGCAGATCTTAGCGCTGGCAGACGAATTAAGCGAATAATGAACATAGAAGAAAAGAATGCAGGAAAATTTATGTATTAATGGATTGCGCATGAATCAAAATCTAAAAATATTGAGATAATTTTGATAACCTTGTTGATTTCTCAGCAAGGTTATTTTATTATATAATAACAATTCTGTCTAATTTTATGGAATAAATCCGGCAGAAATTTAAGAAAGGATGGACGTTTATGCAAAAACTTGATCCAAAATATGAAGCATTATTTACCCCTTGGAAAGTAGGTAATGTGGAAATCAAAAACAGAATCGTTATGTGTCCAATGGGTGGAACCTCCCTGTTTGGTTGGTTTGAACTTGGAGGATGTCATTTCGATAAGGAAGCAGCAAAATTATTTTTAGAAAGAGCCAATAATAATGTAGGGCTCATTATCCCGGGTATCGCTCCGCTTCGTGACACATTCTGGGGTAAATGGCTCTGGCAGAACCCTAAGATGTTTGATGAACTGAAAGTTTATATGGATGAAATTCATAAAACAGGTGCAAAATTATTTGTTCAGTTAACAGCAGGGATGGGACGTTCTTGGGCAATTACAGAGCTGGTAGCACCACTTCATAAAAATAAGATTACGAGAGCGCTTATTAAGCCGGTCATTGATACTTCCCATGAGCTGGCAAGTCCAAGTCCTCAAAAATCCCGTTGGGCTCACGATATTGAATGTCCGGAAATGACTGTAGAACAGATTCATGAAATCATTGAAGCATTTGCAAAAACTGCAAAACTCTGTAAAGAAGCTGGCGTTGATGGTGTGGAAGTACATGCGGTACACGAAGGTTATCTGCTTGATCAGTTCGCAATCGAATTCTTTAACAAACGTACAGATGAATATGGCGGAAGCTTCGAAAACCGTTATCGTTTCGCTGTGGAAGTCGTAAAAGCGATCAAGGAAGCATGTGGAGAGGATTATCCGGTATCTCTTCGTTATTCCGTTGAATCCAAGATGAAAGGATTCTGCAAAGGTGCAATGCCGGGAGAAGACTATAAGGAAGTTGGAAGAAACATGGAAGAGTCTGAAAAGGCAGCAAAATATCTGCAGGATGCAGGATATGATATGCTCAATGCCGATAACGGAACCTACGATTCCTGGTACTGGGCTCATCCACCAATGTATATGCCTGAAAACTGTAATCTGGAAGATGTTGCACACATTAAGAAATTTGTGGATATTCCAGTTGTTTGTGCAGGACGAATGGATCCGGAAACAGGTGCCAAGGCAGTTTCCGAAGGAAGAATTGATGGTGTCGGTGTTGCACGTCAATTCCTTGCAGACCCTGAATGGATTACAAAGATGCTGGAAGATCGAATGGAAGATATCAGACCATGTATCTGCTGCCATAGTGGATGCTTCAATTTCTCTTCTTCCAAAGGTCATGCAAATACACAGGATTTGACAGATACCATGGGACTTGCACGTTGTGCGTTAAATCCTGAAACAATGCAGTCTAAGAAATATTATATTTCTCCAGCGAAGAAGGCAAAACACATTGCAATCATTGGTGGTGGTATCGGCGGTATGGAAGCTGCGCTTGTATGTGCAAAACGCGGACATTCTGTGACATTATATGAAAAAGCAGATAAGCTGGGCGGCGTATTTATTGCAGCAGCAGCTCCTTCTTATAAAGAAAAAGACCGTGACCTGATTGTGTGGTATGAAAGAGAAATCCAGAAATATCCAGCCATTAAGGTAGAATTGAATACAGAAATTAAGAGCGTAAATCAGGTGAAAGCTGATGAGATCATTGTTGCAACAGGTGCAAAAGCAAGAAAGATTCCTGTAAAAGGTGTGGAAAACACCATTGAAGCAGTTGACTTTTTACTTGGTAAAGAAGAAGTTGGTCAGAACGTAACAATTATCGGTGGTGGTTTGACGGGCTGTGAAATCGCTTATGAATTATATTTACAGGGAAAAAATCCTACAATTGTAGAAATGATGGACGATTTGATCGTGACAAAAGGTGTTTGTCTTGCAAATACAAGTTACCTGCGCGACTTCTTTGAAACAAATAAAGTTCCGGTACATTTAGAAACAGGTGTAACTGAAATTTTAGAAGACGGTGTTATGGTAAAAGATAAATCAGGCAAAGAATTTAAGATTGACGCAGATGATGTCATTCTTTCTGTAGGTTATACACCAACACCACTTGCAGAAAAGAGCAAACATGTACATATCATTGGTGATGCGGCGAAGGTTGGAAATCTTAGAACCGTTATCTGGGGCGCATGGGATGTTTGTATGAAACTGTAAAAATGTTTATTTGCAGTAAACATTGATAGGAGAATGAAAAATATGATGAAATTAACAGATGAACAGCAGGCGATACTGAACGGTTCTAAAGGTGAGACCATGGCGAAAGTCATGAAGACTCAGGTAATGTTCGGTGAAGCCTTTGGTGCTGAAAAGATGGTTCCGGTAACTTCCGAATATAACCATCTGGTAACTTCTTTTGGTCTGAAATTATTAGGACCAGTTTATGAACTGATGGATAAATTACTGGAAGCTGGAGCTCCATCTCAGCAGAAATTTTCTGTAGACCCAAGACCATTGGATCCAAACGTGCCAGCAAACCTTTTGCAGAAACTGATTTTTAAGAAATTTATGTACAGCAAACAGGATTTCTATGAAGACCAGTTAGATAAATTAGGTCTGATGGACAAAGATGCATTTACCTGTACATGTTACATGGATCAGGTTGGAAATGTGCCAAAGAAAGGGGATGTCCTTAGCTGGGCAGAATCTTCAGCAGTCGTTTATGCAAACTCTGTTCTTGGCGCACGCTGTAACCGTAACTCCGGTATCATGGACATTATGGGTTCTGTACTTGGCTATGTGCCATACTTCGGACTTTTGACAGATGAAGGGCGTAAGGCTACATGGGTCGTTAAGATTGAAACCACTAAAAAACCGGAAGCACAGCTTTTGGGTTCAGCAATCGGTATGAAGGTCATGGAAGATGTTCCATATATCATGGGGCTTGATAAATGGCTAGGTACAGAATTAAATGATTCTGTAAAAACATACTTAAAAGACTTTGGTGCAGCAACAGCATCCAACGGTGCAGTAGGATTATACCATATTGATAATCTTACACCGGAAGCAGTAGAGCTTGGCGGCAAATTGATTACAGAAGAAGCAAAAGTTTATGTCATCAATGATGCAGAATTGGAACGTGTTAAGAATAGTTATCCAGTCATCTGGAAAGACAAAGATGCGACACCAAAGCTTTGTTTCATGGGATGTCCTCACATGAGTTTACAGCAGTTAAAAGACTGGACAGACAAAGTAGAAGCTGGCTTAAAAGCAGCAGGAAACAAGAAAGTTGTAGTACCAACTGTGTTTACTGCAGCACCGGGCGTGTTAGAAGAATTTGAAAAGACAGAGTATGCAGACAGACTTAAGAAAACAGGTGTTATCACATCTTACATCTGTCCGCTCATGTATATGAATAATCCACTGTGTAAGTCTATGCCGGTGATTACATCTTCTAACAAGCTTCGTACTTATACAACAGCTCGTTACTATACAGACGAAGAAATTCTTGTTCAGATTACGAAGGGAGGCAAATAAGTATGAAAACATTTCAGGGACGCGTGGTAACTCCGGGAACTGTAAAAGCAGAAGCGGTTGTTACTCATGGAGGATTTAATACACTTGCTTCACTTCAGACACCATTACAGTTTGGTGATAAAACTGCAAAATGCGGTGACCAGAATAATCCGGACCTTTATGGGAAACCAATGGCTGGAAAAGCGCTTTGCCTGCCACAGACCATCGGTTCTACAACAGGCGGACTCGTTCTCTATTGCGCATGCGCAATGGAAAGAAATCCAGCGTGTATGTTGTTTGCAAACCATATCGATTCTCTGGCAGCGGCTGGAGCAATCTTGGCAGATGTATGGCTAGATAATGTGTCCATGCCGGTTGTAGACTGTCTGGGAGATGAATTCTTAGACTATGTGAAAGACGGCATGATGATTACCATTAAGGAAAATGGTGTCGTAGAAGTTGAATAGAATTTATATTTGAAATTAAATTCCACCTTTTCAGAGATGAAAGGGTGGAATTTTTTAGGGAAATACTTGAAAAGTAAAGACAAAAGCGTTACAATTCGATTGTGAGGTGATGGCATGGAAAAAACAGCAACATTAAATTTAAGAGTGAATCCGGAAGTAAAAGAAAAAGCTGAAAATGTTTTGAATCAACTTGGGATTCCGATGTCTACAGCTATTAACATGTATCTCAATCAAATCTCATTAGTGGGAGGCATCCCATTTGCTGTGGTTTTACCAAAAGCTGCTCCAACGGTAAATGCCGATTATATGACTACAGAGGAAATTCATGCAAAACTTGAAAAAGGATATTCGAATATTGAGGAAGGAAAAGTTCAGGATGCTGCCGGTGCATTTGCAAAGTTTCGGGAAAAACGTTAATGAAACGATACAGCGTACAAATCACGGATGAAGCCTTGATGGATATGGAGGATACCTACAACTATATTGCGCAAGAATTGCAGGCTCCTGAGAGTGCTCTTGGTCAGTATAATAGAATTGCTAATGCGATTTTGAAATTAGAGATATTTCCGGAGAGATTTCGGGTT
>CAZYUZ010000035.1:0-13425 GCA_964650775.1 uncultured Lachnoclostridium sp.
ATATCAACAGATATATCATATATTGGGTTACTGGAGAAGAGCTTCCTTTAAGTCAGAGGCAGATAAAAGAACTTCAAGAATTACTGGTTTCTACAAAATCCAGAATTCCTTAATATAAAAACCTACCCACAAAAAATTAGGATTATACATTAATTTCTAATCTTTCTGTAGGTAGGTTATATTTCTTTGGAACTTTCTTGCCAGATATTCTGTTATGTAATAAATTATTTTACTGGTCTCACAGAGAATCCAAATTCGATTGTTTTTTCGCTCAAACGATATTTTTCTGGAAGTGCTGGTCCGCAGGAATTAGATCCCACACCGGAATTCTTATAGTCGATGCGCACATGGATTTTTCCATCCTTCTTAAGCTCATCTGTATGTGTCGCCTTATAAAGATCATGTGCAGTATATTCTGATACCTGAATTTCCATTTCTTTTTCTGCTGTAAATTCAAGCTTGCCAATACGAAGCATCTTCACTTCTGTATGGTTTCCGTGTTCCTGAGGGAATACATAGTTCACATATTCTTTTTCTGCTGTACTGTCATACATACCTACAGTTGCCCAATGACACATGTCGCAATAACATTCAATTGGTCCTCTTCCATAGTAAGTAAATTCTTTAGAGCTCTGCGGAAGTTCAAATGTATATCCCAGTCTCTGCAGCCAGTGTGCATCCTGGCGAATATCTCCGCTCAGTTTGAAATCAACCTTTCCATCTTCAAAAACATCAACCTTTAATGTGTATTTGAAGAGAGGAAGTCTGGAAATACCTGCAAGGGAACCTTCTACAATAATATCACCAGCTTCGATTCTGCAGTCATATACCTTTGTAAATGCACAGTCAAGGTTTTCACCTTCCCATACGTTCAGGTTCAGCCAGTACTGTTTAATACCTCTTTCATTATCAATTGGTGCTCTGAAAGCAGAAAGCTGTGTTCTTCCATCAAGCTGTTCTTCCCCATCAACAACCAGGCTTGTAAATACACCGTATTTTTTAGAGAATGTATAGCTGAATTTATCGCCGCTTGCATATACAAATAAATCATCTTCAGTTAACTGTGCTTTTGCGGCAGCTGCTTCTGCTTTTACAGTAAATGGAAGTTTATGCTGAACAACTGCATATACTTTTCCATCTTTCTTAAGTTCTCCATTTAAGTAAACGCCAAACTGACATTCTGCTGTCTGGTAATCAACAGCTGCCTCTGTCCATGTGTGTGGTTCTGCAGAAAGTGTCATGGTTGTCTCTGCTGATTTTGCACCATCTTTTTCAATCCAGTATGTAAATTCATATTCATCAAGATTCGTAAAGTCAAGACGATTGTAAACAGAAAGCTTACCGTCTTCATAAGTTGTTCTGATTGGCTGATATGCTGCTTTTGCTTCTAAAGTTCCCGCTTTGAAGGAACGGTCAGCAAATACGAGACCATCACTGCAGAAGTTTTCATCATGTGTAAGTTCGCCTTCGAAATCACCGCCGTATTTCTGTACTTCATCTACAGTTACTACATGGTCAGCCCATTCCCAGATACATCCGCCGATCAATTTTGGATATTTATCAACGAGTTCATTATATTCGAACACATCTCCAGGGCCATTTCCCATTGCATGAGCATATTCACACTGGAATACCGGCATGTTAAAGTCATTGCTGATGGCAGCTGCTTCTAATTCTTCAAAGCTGATGTACATTCTTGAATATAAATCTGCATTATGGTTCTGTCCTTTTCTTGATGCATCTTCGCAGTGAACCAGTCTGCTTGCATCTCTGTCATGAGTCCATTTGATCATGGAAACATGGTTTGCACCGTGAGCACTTTCATTACCTGTGGACCACATAATAATGCTGACGTTATTCTTAAAGTACTCTACCATTCTTTCCATACGTTCAATATGTTCTGCTTTCCATTCCATATTGGAGCATGGCCAGATATTGTCTTCCGGATCAAAGTGATACGGAACGTTTGGATAACGACGTAAGAAACCATGTGTTTCAATATCTGTTTCGCAGATTACATAAAGACCAATTTCATCACACATTTCAATAAATTTTGGTGTTGGCGGATAATGAGCAGTTCTTACACAGTTGATGTTCAAATCCTTCATCAGCAGAAGATCCTGTCTAAGTTCTTCGTCTGACTGGCACCAGCCTCTGTATTTGCTTGTATCATGATGATTTACACCATGAAGTTTCACAGAAACGCCATTGATCAAAAGCTCATATTTATCTGAGATTTCAACCTTACGAAGACCTGCTTTTAATGTGATCACTTCCCCTGCTCTTTCAAATACCACTTTGTAAAGAAATGGTTTTTCTGCGTTCCATAAAACAGGATTTTCCACAGCATATGTAAATGTATTTTCCATCTGTGTATTTACTAGGAGCTCTTCGCCCTTGTAAATACTTACCTGTGCCTGTCCATCAAGTTTCACGCTGATTTCCTTATCATTTGGAATCATTTCGATATCATCGATATGATTTTCCGGTCTCTGAAGCACATAGCAATCTCTGAAAATGCCGTTAAATCTGAAGCAGTCCTGGTCTTCCAGATAGCTTCCGCAGCACCATTTCAAAACTTTTACAGTTACTTTATTTGTACCTTCGCATACATAATCTGTAATATCAAATTCTGCCTGAAGGTGACTTCCCTGTGTGAAACCAACGTATTTATCATTAATTGTCAGGTAAGCGCAGGATGCTACGCCTTCAAATACAAAATACAAGCGTCCCCATTTTTTCTCGATTTCAAATTCGCGTTCATAAACTCCACATGGGTTATCATCTGGAACATATGGCGGATCAACCGGATAAGGATAGTTGATATTTGTATAGTTTGGATTTTCATATCCATGAAGCTGCCAGCATGATGGTACAGGAATCTTATCCCATTTTTCAATTTTTTCCGGAACATCGATATCTCTGTCAAAATATGCAAAGTTCCATTCGCCATTCAGAAGATGATATTCACTGATTCCGCCAGGAATATAGTAACTTCTGGATGGTCTTCTGTGTTCACTTGTGAAATTCAGTTGTTCGTAAACCCTCATTTTTTACCTTCTTTCATTTTATAAATAATCTTTTATTAGTTTCATTTTTTGAGCCAAATTTCCTACATTTCTACAAAATGTATCACGTCCGTACCTTTTTTTCATTATACTAATTCTCATATTTTATATCCATGAACAATATTAATCAAAATGTGCACAAAATGCGCCTGTTTCAAGGCTATACTGTTTCTACTTTGATAATATTGGTGTTTCCGGATTTACCATATGTGCAGTTTTTCCACTCATAGAATTTACAATAATCGCTTTGGCTTTTACATCTATTGCCATTGAGCAGGCAGAATGTGATAATCTTATCACCAATATTCAGTTCATCTATCAAACGTTCATATGTCACAGAAACTCGTTCCTGATTACCTACAATATCTTCTGTTGTAAAATTAAATGTGTCTCCGTCATTTAGCTTGATACTGCCATTTTCAAATGTTTTAATACGATATTCAGGGCCTTTTGTATCCAGCATAATTGCAATTGGCAACCCTAATTCTTCTCTTACTTCTTTGATTAAATCAATTTTTTTCTGATATTCCTCATGAGTACCATGAGAAAAATTCAAACGTGCAACAGTTACTCAGATACCAAAAAGAAAGACCGAAGAATACATACCATCTTCGGCCTTTCTTTAAGGAGAAATATAACAAAATTATACTATTTCACAAAAAAGGATTGACATACTTATGTCAATCCTCCTTTTCTATAAGGCTATCTTACTTATCTTCATAATACTTCGCCAAAAGCACCGCACCCACATAAGGCTCTGCCTTTGACTCTGTCAGTTCCATACCGTCAGCTTCTAAAAGCTTCACAAATGGTTTTCTGATTACATCTCCTGTCTTAAAGATTCCTCCTGAACAGGAAACCATACAGTCTTCGCCTGCAAAAATTTGTTTTTTTACACCACATACAATATCATATAATTCTTTTGCTGCCTGTGCATATGCATCAATCGCATAGATATCTCCTTCATTGGCTGCCTGTAATAAAAGCTTCTGTAAAGAAGCAATATTATCACGTTTGTGAAGGTATTCCGTTTCAAACAGATCAACGATTTCCATATCATCTGAAAGTTTCAGTGCTTCTCTTACGATATTATATAACGGGCCTTTTTCATCACGTCCGTCAGACTGTCTGGAAAATAACTGCATGCATTTAACGCCAAGCCAGTAACCTGATCCTTCATCGCCGAACCATTCACTCCAGCCGCCGCACCTTGCAGTTTCTCCATCTTCATTTTTCCCAAATGCGATGGAGCCTGTGCCAGCCACAATATTAATACCAGGTTCTGCTAATAAAGAACCTGCCCAGCCAACTTCACAGTCATTTACGATGTGAATGTTCCATTCCGGAAATGTGCTCAATATTTTTTCTTCAATCACTTTATCATTGACTGGTGATTCACCCCATGCAGGCATTCCAAAGCAGACAGATGCAATCTCTGTCGCTTCACCTTCTGCAAATGCGCAGACTTCCTTCACACCATTTTTCAGAAGCTCGATCACACCTTCTTCGCCAATCTGCTTGTAAAATGCACTTCCTGCTTTCACAGTCCCAAGAACGTTTCCGTCTTCACCTGAAATCGCAAAAATGGTTTTGCTGCCACCGCCATCAATTCCTATATAATATTTCATTTGTTTTTACCCTCTTTATATTCCTTTGGAGACATTCCTGTATGCTTTTTGAAAAAACGCGAAAAATAGGTTACATTTTCAAATCCCAGAATATCTGCCACTTCATATACCTTATAATCAGTTTCCGTAAGATAAGCTTTCGCCTTTTCAATACGTTTGTTATTGATCGTACGAATAATCGTCTCCCCGGTACTTTCCTTAAAAATTCTGCTTAAATAGCTGGTGCTTGTTCCCAGAGCTCTTGAAATATCACTGACTGACATCTGCTCCTGATAGTGTTTTTCGATATAATCCAAACTTTCTTTAACAAGATTTTGCTTCGAATCAAAACTTATCATTGGCGCTATTTCATTTCTCATATCGTCCGAATAAAAATTCAGCTTTTCGCTCTTTTCATACCAGCTATGATTTAACGCCGACTGTGCCTCATCATAAGCATCCGGAAGTTCTTCAATCTGATTATGTACCTTGCTGATTCCCACATAAACATAGAGTTCCATGAAATTATCCATCATGTCCATCACTTTTGTGCAGGTTTCCTTCAGGTCGTTTTTGAGCTTCTCTGGTTCAGAAGAACATTTCAGCAAAATGCCATACATATCCTTTTTGTAGAACATTCCATAGATCATCTGCTCTGAAAATGCCAAATGGAAGAAATTCTTCAGACTGTCGTACAAACGTATTCTGCGGAATCGTTCTGTGGATTCATCCATGAGAAACTTAAAGAACATTACGGCATAGCTTGTTTTTGGCAGATTTAACTGCTCATATCTGGCTTCAAGCTCACTGTAAATATTGCCGTCATAGACACCACGGAAGAATTGTTCCATACGTGCCTCTTTTTCCTCTGAAACAAACATTTTTTTCTCAGCAAGCATCACCTTGCATCGCTCAATCGCCCGAAGAAGTTCCTCGAATGCCCCCGTTTTTGTCACATATTCAACCACGTTATATCTGATTGCAGACTGTGCGTAGGAAAAATCTGCATATGCTGTCAGCAGGATTACTTTTGTCGGCAGTTTCTTTTCCCATATATATTTTGAAATTTCAATCCCATCGGCTCCAGGCATTTTGATATCTGTAATCAAAATATCCGGTCTCATTTCCACCAATGCATTCAGAACTTCCTGACCGTTTTCTGCAACATAAACGATTTCGCAGTCAATTCTTTCCCAGTCAATGAGAGACTGCAACGCTTTGCGCATGATCGGCTCGTCGTCTGCAAGCATAATTTTATAAGTCATTTCCTGTTATCTCCTGTTTTCCGTCATCAAACGGAATTCTAATACATATTTTGCTTCCCGCTCCCGGTGTCGAAAATACGCGGATTCCATAATTTTCACCATACATCAGCTGAATGATATGGTGTGCATTATTTAATCCTACATGATTATGGTTTTTATTACGGTCTTTTGGTTTTAATGGCAGAATAATCTCTCCTGACTCCTCAAATCCAATTCCATTATCCTCTGTATCAATACAAATGCTGTCGTTTTCTTCATAAATGCTGACTTTCACAAGTCCTTTTCCAATATTTGGTTCAATGCCATGCACCACTGCATTTTCTACAATGAGCTGAATACAAAGCTTTGGAATATAGTATTCGGTCAGTTTTTCATCCTGTACATTGATTTCATACTGCAGTCTGTCGCCATATCGATAATTCTGCAGGTACAGATAATAGTTTACATACTCCAGTTCCTGACAGATTTTTACTGTTTCAGACTTATCACTATAAATCTTCGCCTGAATCAGCTGGCTGAAAGAGCTGATCATACGATAGACCTCCTGATTCCCGTCCAGCTGCGCCTGCAATGCAATCGTATTTAATACATTGAACATAAAATGAGGATTCATCTGGGTCTGTAAAAACTTCATCTCCATATCCTTAATGGAAAGCTGTTTTTCATACACCTGCTTAATCAGATTGTCGATATAGGCCGTCATCTCATTGAATACACGGCTGATCTCATAGAATTCATTGCTGTCGTATTCCGGAAGCTTCGTATCGAATTTACCAGTCTTTACTTCTCTCAGCTTCTCCGTAACCTCTGTGATCGGTCTCGTCAGCTGATAGATAACAAATACCAGGGCTATGCCGGCTGCAGCCGCAATCAATGCGATTGCAACCGCATAAACTCTGATAGAATCATATAACAAAGAGAAAAACTGATTTTGTGAAATTCCGACGAACAGTTCCAGATTCATCCCGATATTTTTTCTATGAATTTGATATTCCTTTTCATCAATCGGTGTTTCTGTATTTTGTCCAAATACAACAGTTCCGTCCTCGTCATCACAAAGTTTCCAAAAGGCGCCTTCATACTTCATCATATCAATCATGACGTATTCCAGTGCCGACTGTTCGATCTGATATAAAATACTCCCTACCTGATCCATCCGATCATCCAAAATCGGAAATAGAAGACAGAAGCTCTCTTCATCCAGTGGATAATAACCATAATCTTTGATTTCAGACATCTCACTTTGATGTCTGTGATATATTTCTTCAAATGCGCGGTTACTTTTTGCAATTTCTGCATAGGTCATCGCGTAATAGGTACTGCTCAAATAATTCCCTTCATTGTCGAACAGATATACTTTTTCGACCAATGGAGCGACACCCGTTCCCGGAATGCTCTGGCTGCTGATTGACACCTGCTTTTCAAATTCTTTTTTGAGGTCTTCTTTTTCGTCCTCTGTCAGCTGATCATTCTTTAATTCCACCAGATAATCCATCAAAAGTTCCGATTTACGTACCTTCGTCACCATATCGGAACAATAGGAAATTCCTGATTCCATAGAATCCGCAGTTGCCGTCAGCAGAAACTCAATGTCCGACTGTACGTAACTGCCTACGATCATACCAACGGATATGACAAAAATCACCCCGCAAAGAACGAGCACTGAAATCATCAGTGTTAAATTATATCCTAACAGTCGATTTCTAAGGGAATATCTTCGTTTTGCTTTTGCCATGATCTATCTCCGCGCATTTTCTTTTATTCTATCATTTCTGGTAGAACTGTGGCAGATTATCTTTGTTTGCTTCAAACATTTCATCTACCATTTCCTTGATTTCATCCATGCTAAGAACTGCAGATGTTAATGAATCAACTAAGATTGCGTGGAAAATCTTACGTTTGTCCCCTTCAATGCATCCACGAACTGCCAGTTCTTCACTTCTTGCTGCCACATTATCCATTACCGCAAGCTGTGCTGGAAGCTCGCCAACTTTATGTACCGTATATCCATCTTTTGTAACTGTTACCGGAACTTCTACACAGCAGCCATCTGGAAGGTTTGTAATCCAGCCTTCGTTACGAACATTGCCGTTGAAATCAAATGGTGTGTTGTCACCAAACAGTGCATTGAAGATACATGCAGCATATTCCTGACCTCTTTCGAGATCTACATTTTCATCTTCCAGCCATTTTTCAATATCCTGCTGCCATTCATTCTGACGACGGAAATATTCATTTAAAATGTATGCATGTGCACCCGGATTCCAGCCAGTGGAATGGGTACAATATTTTTCAATCAAATCAGGACGTTTTCTGAACCATGGATAATATTCAGAGTTATGTCCGGAACTTTCTGTTGGATAATAGTCCAAATGTAAGAACAGCTGATTACGAACCTGCTCTTCGTTGTAGATTTCTTCACGTTCTACTGCCTTACGGATG
This sequence comes from uncultured Lachnoclostridium sp., assembly GCA_964650775.1. Lineage (GTDB taxonomy): Bacteria > Bacillota > Clostridia > Lachnospirales > Lachnospiraceae > HGM12587. The sequence continues at coordinate 8,383 of CAZYUZ010000035.1, forward strand.
AGTGGATAAGCGTCTTCGCCTTTCCATTTGTAGTCAAGGTAGAATGCCATATGATTGATACCTGCACAGGTATATTCTACATCTTTCATATCTGCCCCAATCCAGTCTGCCAGCATTTTTGCTGTGTGCTGAACGCTATGACAAAGACCAGTTACTTTTACATTTGTCATTTCCTGTAAAAATCTGCAGTTTAGTGCCATTGGATTGGTGTAGTTTAATACATAGGCATTTGGACAGATTCTTTCGATGTCTCGACAGATATCCAAAAGCACTGGTGCGGAACGTAAAAATCTGAAGATTCCTGCCGGACCTCTTGTATCACCTACACAGATATCTACGCCGTATTTCTTTGGAATTTCGATGTCTGTTCTAAAGATGTCAGGACCAGCTGTTAAGACTGTGATCACAACACCATCTGCACCTTCTAATGCTTTTTCTCGGTCCAATGTTGCTTCAATTGTTACAGGATAGTTTCCGGCTTCTTTCAGCTTATGGCAGGCCTTTTCAATATAAGCAAGTTTCTGAGGATCGATATCCATCAGACAGATATGTGCATCCTTGAATGCATCATAAGTCAGAATATCTCTCACCAGCTCTCTTGTAAAATCAAAGCTTCCTGCACCAATAAATGTGATTTTTTTCATTCTAGTCCTCCTTAAGTTCCAGCTCAATTACTTCAACCGGAGTCTTATTAATTGAGAATGAGAAACAATCTGGAACACTATAGTTCATAAATTCGCAATCCGGGAATTCCTTTGCTACCCATGGAGTCAGCATACGCATTTCAAATCCATCGGATACTCTTCTGGCTTTCTTGATCTTATCTCTCAGTCCCGGAAGTGCAATTGCTCCAATACTTTCTTCGGTAATACATGCATAAACCTTATTACCGTTCTGTGTATATCTTCCCCATTCAGGTTTTGGAAAATCTGACATACCACATCCATAGATACATGCAGAATTTTTCTTCATCCATACTCCAACTTCTGCAAGGATGTCTTTCTGAATCTGCGGAATATTTCCTTTTGCATCCGGCGAAATATTTACGATCATATTTCCATTTTTACTTGTACATTCTACAAGCTTTTTAATGATCTGGGATGATGATTTGTAATGTAAATCAAATGGAGCATAACCCCAGTTATTGTTCAGTGTAAAACAAGCCTCCCATGGAATCGCTCTTCCGGAAGGTGTTCTTAAACCATATGGTGGAATGATCATTTCAGGGCATGCAAAATCACCTGAGAAAATGTTTGGTTCGTCAGTCATCACAGAACCATAACTTTCACCATTCGCTTCCAAACGGCCGTTTACGATAATACCTGGCTGCAATTCGCGAACCATCGCCATCAGTTCTTCTCCTCTCCAGTCACTTCCAATGTGACCTTCATAAGAGAAATCAAACCATAAGAGATCAATCTTTCCATAGTTTGTTAAAAGTTCGCGAACCTGATTGTGCATGTAATCCAGATATCTGTTGAAATCACGTTCATCTTCTTTTGCACAGCATTCTGGTCTGTTTTTGTTTGGATGATACATATCACCACGAACGGTATAGTCCGGATGCTGCCAGTCAAGCAGTGAATAATAGAAACCGACTTTTAATCCAGCTTCACGGAACGCTTCTACGTATTCTCTAACCAGATCTCTCTTGCATTTTGTATTTGTTGATTTAAAATCTGTATACTGGCTGTCGAATAAACAAAAGCCTTCATGATGCTTTGTCGTAAGTACCGCATATTTCATGCCTGCTTCTTTCGCAATTCTTGCCCATTCTTTCATATCACAGTCTACAGGGTTCCATTCATCAAAGTACTGTACATAGTGTTCGTCAGAAAGCTGTTCATCACCACGAACCCATTCTCCTCTTGCAGGAATACTATACAGTCCCCAATGAATGAACATACCGAAACGGTCATGCATAAACCATTTTGTACGTTTTTCTCTATCTTCCATGATTCCCATAAATCAAGCTCCTTTTGATTTTTAGCCTTTTACAGCACCAGCTGTAAGAGATTTTACGAATGTTTCTGAGAATATCCAGAAAATGATAATGGTAGGAACTACAGTGACGATAATCGCAGAGAACATACCATTTAAGTTCTTTGAATATGCCGTTGTAAACTGACCCAAAAGTGCCGGAAGTGTCATCTTTTCTTTGCTCTTTAAAAGGATAGAAGCAAAGTAGAATTCATTCCAGTTATTTAAAAATGCCATGATTGCAGCTGTGGAAATACCAGGCTTTGCAATCGGCACAATAATTCTAAAGAAGCTGCTCACATATCCGCAGCCGTCAATACGTGCTGCCTCTTCCATTTCTTTTGGAATCGTCAGGAAATAGCTTCGAAGAATAAAGTATGTAGTCGCAATTCCAAGACCAGAGTAAATAAAGATTACTCCAAGGTGTGTATCCTTCAGTCCCAGATTTCCAAGCAGCTGATAAATCGGCAGGGAAATAGAGATTGCAGGGATAAACAATGTGGTGGAAAACATCAGTGTAACCAGCCCTTTTAATTTAAAGTCCATTCTGGCTGATACATATGCTGCCATGGACACAATCAGAACGCTGATTGCCGTTGATGCAATTGTAATAATAAAACTGTTCTTAAAATAAGTTAAGATATTTAATTTGGTAAATATTGTAATATATCCATCAAATACCCATTCTGTCGGCAACGATAATCCGCCAGGATTTTCTTTAAAGGATGATAAGAACACCCAAATAATTGGATAAAGGGATATAAAAATTACGATAAACATGATGATTTTGCCAAATGCACTGGTAAGAAAATCACCCAATCTGCTTTTTGATTTCTGCATTTTCCATATCTCCCTTCCTAGTCAGCTTCATCTGTACGGAATGACTTATTAATAAGTCCAACCAATACGATACCTAAAATAATCTGAATCACACCGGCTGCATTCGCTCTCGCGAAATTCAGCTTTGTACTTCCAAGACCTGTTTTATAAACATAGTAGCTTAAGCTGTAAGTTGCATTGTCCGGACCGCCCTGAGAGATCAATGCGATTTCGTTATAAAGCAGCAGCCCATAATTTGCAGCCATAACGGATACTGTACCGATCATTGGGCGCATCAGCGGCAGTCGAATCTTCAAATCCAGCTGTCTTTCATTTGCTCCGTCTACCCTTGCTGCCTCATAAATCGCAGGGTCGATAGAGAAAATCTGTGTTAATAAAAGCAGACAGGATGAACCGCCGAACAAAATAAATGAAAACGTAACACCCCAGAAAGCATAGGTTGGATTCGCAAGTACACTCACATCAGACCCTGGCCAGATCATATTACAGATTTCTGTAATGATACCTCTGGATGGGCTGTAAATGTTCAGGAAAATCAAACCAATTGCTGCTGTGGAGATAATATTCGGGATAATAAATACATTTCTTGTAAATTTCCAGCCTCTTGGTTTCTTAGACAGAACCAGTGCCACAATGACTGTAAACGGCATCTGGACACACATGGTAAGTAAAACCCATTTTAAAGTATTTACCAGCGCCACCTGAAAGTTTCTGTCTACGGTAAATAATTTGATATAGTTATCAAAAACATTTTCCCATCCAAGAAATTCCGGACTTAAGAAATTTTTATAATTCCATTTTGTAAATGAAGTGAAGAAAATATTAAACAGTGGATAAGCATAGATGACTGCCCAGAGTAAAATTGCCGGCAGTAAGAATGCGAGAATGAATCCATTTTTTCTTGTAAACATATTCTTCAACGAATTCTTTTTAGGGGATTTCATGCTTTTTTCTCCTTAAAAAATGGGGCGCATCACAAGTTTCCCATGTGATGGCCCCGACGTCTATGAGTACGAACTATTCTGCTGCTGCAAGGAAATCATTTAATTCTGCGATTACATCATCTACAGATTTAGATCCATCTTTTAAGCCAGCATATTTAGCCTGGATTTCGCCTTCAGCATCGCCGAATGTGTTTCCGAGACCAAGTGCCTGATAATCTGCGCTCTGGCAAAGTCTACAAGCTTCAACTAAGAGTTTTGCATCATCAGTTGTTACAGAAGCTGCAAGTGCATCGTAGTCAACTTCTGTACTTGGAGCCATACCGATACCTTTTTCGATAATTCTTGATGCGATTTCAGGACTTGTCATGTATTTTACGAATTCAACAGCTGCTGCTGTCTGAGCTTCGTCAAGGTGAGAACCGATTACAAATCCACATCCGCCAGAAAGAAGAGCTGCTTTTTTACCAGCTTCGTCTGTTGGGAATACTGCTGGTTTGATGTTTTCAGCGCCTGCTTCACAATCTACAGATCCGCCTGCATCCCAAACACCGTTGAAGAGCATAGCTGTGTTGCCTGCGAAGAAGTCTGATCTGTAAGCTTCGTCAGAGTCACCGCCTGGTCCGAAGTTTGCTGCATCAATTTTCTGTAATACGTTTGTCTGCATGAAAGAGATAGATTCTTTGAATGTTTCATCATCAAAGCTTTCAACTGTTTTTCCTTCTAAGTAGAATGCTCTGGAAGCTTCGCTTCTCTGAGAGTATCCAGCTAAGAGAATGTTTGTTGGCCATCCAGCATTAAGACCAAATGGTGTGATACCAGCTGCTACTAAAGCGTCAACTGCTGCATCAAAGTCTGCCCATGTAGACCATTCAGATGGAACTTTTGCGCCTGCTTCTGCAAATAATGCTTCGTTGTACCAGAAGCCAACACCTTCGATCTGTTCACGAACAGAATAGATAGCGCCGTCAGCTGTTAAGTTCTGGTCATAGCATACGCCAACACCAGCTTTGAAAGCTGCATCTTCATCTAAGTATGGTTTTAAATCAACGATTGCGCCTGCTGCTGCAGCTACAGGTGTAATATCCCAACCACCGAAATCAGCGATATCATAGAAAGAACCAGCACCTAAATCATTGAGTGCTGTATTGTAGATACCTTCTGCACCGGATTCATCTGCTACAACTACGAAGTTAAATTCGTCTGCGTGAGCATCTGCGAATTCCTGATAGATCGCACGCATTTCAGCTGCTGCAGCCCATTCAGATTCGTCATGATAGTA
>CAZYUZ010000036.1:0-11219 GCA_964650775.1 uncultured Lachnoclostridium sp.
TGATAGATGTTGGATGAGCAACACCGATTGCGTATGATAACTGGATTTCACATTTTTCAGCAAGACCAGCTGCTACGATATTTTTTGCAACATAACGTGCTGCATAAGCTGCAGAACGGTCTACTTTTGTACAGTCCTTACCAGAGAATGCACCGCCGCCGTGACGAGCATATCCGCCGTAAGTATCTACGATGATCTTACGTCCTGTTAAACCGCTGTCTCCGTGTGGTCCACCGATTACGAAACGGCCTGTTGGGTTGATGAAGAATTTTGTATCTGCATCTACCATATCCTGTGGAAGGATTACATCAAATACATATTTCTTGATGTCTGCATGAATCTGTTCCTGTGTCACATCTTCGCTGTGCTGTGTAGATAATACAACTGCATCGAGACGTGCTGGTTTTCCGTTTTCATCATATTCTACAGTTACCTGTGTCTTTCCGTCCGGACGAAGGTAAGAAAGTGTTCCGTTTTTACGAACTTCTGTTAAACGAAGTGCAAGCTTGTGTGCTAAAGAGATTGCGTATGGCATAAGCTCTGGTGTTTCGTTAGAAGCGTAACCGAACATCATACCCTGGTCTCCGGCACCGATTGCTTCGATTTCGTCTTCGCTCATACGGTTTTCTTTTGCTTCTAAAGCTTTGTTAACGCCCATAGCGATATCTGTAGACTGTTCGTCGATTGCTGTGATAACTGCGCAGTTGTCAGCATCAAAACCGAATTTTCCTCTTGTGTAGCCGATTTCACGTACTGTTTCACGTACGATTTTCTGAATGTCTACATAAGCGTTTGTTGTGATTTCACCCATAACGAGTACAAGGCCTGTAGTTGTTGCTGTTTCACATGCTACACGGCTGTTTGGGTCTGCTGCCATGAGTGCATCTAAGATGGCGTCTGAAATCTGGTCACAGATTTTATCCGGATGTCCTTCTGTTACGGACTCGGATGTAAATAAGAATTTCTCCATTTTATTCTCCTTTTTTGACTGGTGAAAAAATCTCTTACGGATTTTCATATATTCTGCACATAAAAACAGGTCCGCATAAGCGGACCTGAATATGTTTTCTACATTTCAAATCCTCTTATTGTTCGATTACTCGCTCAGGCTGGCACCTTCCTTTACGGGGTTGCCGTGGTTTCACAGATCCTTCTATCTCCACCACTCTGAATAAGAGATTTCTTTGTTTTTCTATTGGTACGTGGACATTCTATTATATGCATTATAGGATGTCAAGCACTTTCTTGCAATTTACATTCAACAATTTAATTAAATCCTACCACCATCTGTGCAATTTTATACGCTGCCACGGAAATCTTGCGTCCGCCCTTGCCCGGCAGATTCATGGTATTCCCCATAATACTTCTGCGGATTTTTTTGTAAGCCCGGATATCCTTTGCTTTCAGATACTGCCAAAGCTCCTTCTTCTTCGCAAGATTTTCTTCTGTCTTGGAACGAATTGCAAGAATAGAAGATACTGTCATCATGATTTCCATGTAGCTTAACATATAATTGCGAAGCTTTTTATTCTTAATCTTCCAAACATCACAGTCATCAATGATAATCTTTGTTACGCGAATCTGCTGGTCGATACGTCCGATCATGACCTTTTCCTGTACAGACTGACCTTCACGGCCAATGTAATATCTATAGAAGTTTACATCCATGTAGTACATTTTCTTTACATATGGAAGTGGATGATATACATAAATGTTGTCAACGTAGAAAGTGTGCTTTGGAAGTTCCAGGGCACAGTCTTTCAACATCTGTGTACGATAAATAACAGAATGCATTAAAATATACTGACCTACATGAAGGAATTTTACATCATCCCATGTAAATACCTGATCTGTTGGGAATGCAGTACGATACTGCATGACTTTTTTACGTTTCTTGCCTTCTTTTTCGTAAACATAGTTGCTGATAAACATATCAACCATGTCACCGGATTTTACCAATTCTGCAAGCTTCTTTAAAATTTTTAAATAAGCGTCCTGATTTACCCAGTCATCACTGTCTACAACCTTGTAATAAAGACCTGTTGCATTACGAAGGCCTGCGTTGACTGCTTCTCCGTGTCCGCCATTTTCCTGGTGCACAGCTTTTACAATTGTAGGATATTTCGATGCATATTCATCCGCAATGGCAGCAGTGCCATCTTTAGAACCATCATTTACAATAATGATTTCAACCTCTTCTCCACCTGGAAGGAGCGATTCGATACAGTTTCTCATAAATCCTTCAGAATTATAAGATGGAATCGCTATTGATAATAACTTCATAAATTCACCTCATCTACCTTTTGTTACCCAGTACAATATTCATATGCTTTGCGTAAGCCGCAAACGCTGACGGAATCGGGTATTCTTTTTCTGCCATTTCGCGCTCTACGAAAAGCATTCCTTCCGCCTCTCCCTCTAATTCTTCCACACGTACTGCATAGCCAGTCATGTGCCATTCTTTATGTGTAAATATATGCTTGGAGTCCTCCAGTTTCTGAATGAACAGTGGTGACAGACCATAGGACTTCACAAGCGCTAACACTTCATCCTCAGATAATTGACCTTCCACATTTGGAAGTTCATATAAGCCTGCCAGTAATCCCTGGTTTGGACGTTTACGGATTGCAATTCTTTCACCATCTTTGATAATCAGCACTGTTTTTTTCTCAACACTTCTTGCTTTCTTTGGTGTCTTCTTTGGAAGCTCCATTACAATGTCTTTTTTTCTCGCTTCACATAAATGTGCTACCGGACATTCACCGCATTTTGCAGGTCCATTTGGTACACACACGATTGCGCCAAGCTCAATCAGCGCCTGATTAAAATCTCCTGCTCTTCGCATCGGAATGATTTCCTGAATCTCTCTTGCAATGGCCTGTTTTACAGAATCCTTTGCAATATCTCTGTCATCTGCAGTAATTCTTGTAATCACACGAAGTACATTTCCATCCACTGCCGGCACAGGAATGCCAAAGGCAATAGATGAAATTGCTCCGGCTGTATACTTTCCAATTCCCGGAAGTTTAATGAGTTCCTCAAACTGAGCCGGAATCTCACCTTTATTTTCTTTCACAAGAATCTGTGCTGCCTTCTGCATATTTCGAACCCTGTTGTAATACCCAAGACCTTCCCAGAGTTTGAGCAGCTCTTCTTCCGGACAAGCCGCCAGTTTTTTCACCGTCGGCAATTCCTTCATAAATCTTGCAAAATATGGCTTTACCGCTTCTACGCGTGTTTGCTGCAACATAATTTCTGACACCCATACACGGTATGGTGTTGGTTTACTGCGCCACGGCAATGTGCGCTTCTGCTTGTCATACCATCCCAACAGCGGTACTACGATTTCCTCCAGCATTTACAATCTGACCTCTACTTCATTCATAATCTCCATAGAATCTATGGTAATAGAACAATCCCTCGCCATCACATGCACACCAACTTTTGCCGCTTCTCGCAGCGCATCTCCAAAGGCTTTATGAGTTGCATCGTTTGGCTCTAAATATTTCACAGGGCTCATCTGAATTACAAAGAGAATATATGCTTCATATCCGTCTTCTATACATCGAATCAGCTCCCTGATATGCTTTACTCCCCGCTCCGTCGGAGCGTCCGGAAAGCGGCAGACACCATCTATTTCTAATGTGACACCTTTCACTTCCATGAAAGCTTTTCGTTCTCCATCTTCGATATAAAAATCGAATCTGGATTCTCCATAGGTTTTCTCCGAATAAATTTTTGCATTTGCAGAAAACAAATTTCCTGACTGCAGCCATTCTTTGACTGCCACGTTTGGTGCCTGAGAATCCATATTTACAAGATACTGATTCTTCTGCACACCGATCAGATCCAGCTTTGTCTTCCTTGCCGGATTGTCATTTCTCTGCACGTAAACGACTGCATCCGGTGTCAGAAGTTCTCTGCAGCGACCGGTATTTTTCACATGACAGATTTCTCTTCCATTTTTTGTTTCTACATATGCTATGAAACGATTCGGACGTTCTTTAAAACGCGCCTGCTCAATATCTAAGTATTTCATAAAATTCCTCACTTCGTCAAGAGTATAACATACTTTGCGTAACAAATCCTTAGCAAATTGTAAACAATTTCGAAATTTTCGCTTGTAATTTTCCCAATTCTATTGAATCATCCGACAAACTTAAGTTATACTTTTCTCGATGAATCTATACATGACACAAATATTAACAACAAAGCGAGGATTATTATGGATTGCATTATTTTAGATATTGATGGAACTTTATGGGACACTACGCCGGTAGTTGCAAAAGCATGGGGAGAAGCTCTGGAAGGTCATAACGAAATCGCATGGCGTCCAACCGCGGATAACCTGAAAAAATTATTTGGCCGTCCAATGTGGGCAATCGCCGCCGCTGTATTTCCGGAACTTTCACCAGAAGATCAGATAAAGCTGATGGATCACTGCTGTGAATATGAAGAAAAATTTCTAGAAAGCACTCCTGGTGAAATATTTGCAGGAGTGGTAGAAACCATCCGTGAACTTTCCCAAAAATATAAAATCTGCATTGTCAGCAACTGTCAGGCAGGATATATCGAACTGACCATGCGTTGTCTTGGAATCGAAGATTGTATTACTGATTTTGAATGTCCTGGATATTCCGGGCTTCCAAAAGGAGAAAACTGTAAGCTTGTTATGGAACGCAACGGTTTTACATCTGCTGTCTATGTTGGTGATACACAGGGCGACTGTGATGCGGCTGCCTTTGCCGGAATTCCATTTGTATACTGTGAATATGGATTTGGGGAAGTCGACAGATATGATTACAAGATTTCAAAATTTCCCGAACTGCTTGAATTATTTTAACAAGATGTCGTAAACAAACGTAAATCTGCCCCCAAGCTACCGGGTTGCAAAGATAAGCCGAGGTCAAGCGCAGCCTCGAGGCGTTCTTTGTAAACCGGCAGCTTGGGGGCAGTTGCAAGTTTACTTATTCAATTCTTCATATGCCTTTCTGACAGCTGTTGCTAACTGATCTGCGCAGGATGTTTGTCTCATACCACAGGTATTTCCTTTTAAGTAGCTTTCAATCTGTTCTACTGTCATACCTTCAACTAATTTGCTGATTGCTTTTAAGTTTCCGTTGCATCCACCCTGGAATGATACGTTTGTTACCACATTTCCTTCTAAATCAAAATTGATCATGCTTGAGCATACACTTTTTGTTTTGTACTGACACGCTGTTGCCATTATTATTTTCCTCCTGTTTGTATAATCATTATTTTTTTACTTTAAATTTTCCGGATTTAATCCTTCCAGCTCCGGAATCACAAATCTGCCGTCTTTTCGAATCAGCACATCATCAAACCAGATTTCTCCGCCTCCGAATTCCGGTGTCTGAATCATGACAAGATCCCAGTGGATTGCAGAGCGATTTCCATTGTAGGCATTATCATAGCATTGACCCGGAGTAAAATGGATCGATCCCATAATCTTTTCATCGAAAAGGGTGTCCTTCATCGGTTTTAAAATATATGGGTTGATACCAATTGCGAATTCGCCCACATATCTTGCTCCTTCATCAGTATCAAAGACTTTATTGATTCTCTCTGTATCGTTTGCTGTTGCACGAACAATCTTACCATTTTCAAATTCCAGACATACGTTTTCGTAAGTAAATCCCTGAAGAACGGATGGTGTATTGTAAGTAATCTTGCCATTGACAGAATCACGTACCGGCGCAGTGTAAACTTCTCCATCCGGAATGTTCATATGACCACAGCAAGGGATTGTCGGAATGTCTTTGATGGAGAATGTTAAATCTGTTCCTTTTCCTGTCACTCTGACTTTGTCTGTACGATTCATCAGGTCAACTAATGCCTCAGATGCTTTTTCCATAACGCTGTAATCAAGATTACAAACATCAAAGAAGAAGTCTTCAAAAGCATCCTGGCTCATATTACTAAGCTGTGCCATGGAAGGTGTTGGAAAGCGAAGTATCACCCATTTGGTTTTTGGCACACGAATTCCGTGATGTACCGGAGTACTATAGATTTTTTCGTACATTTCCATTTTTTCAGTTGGAACATCCGACAGTTCTGCACTGTTATCATTTCCGCGCACACCGATGAATGCATCCATCTGTGCCATTTCCGCACAGTCACGATCTGCCATAAGCTTTAACTGTTCTTCTGTACAGTTTAAAAGCAATTCTCTCTGAATGCGTGGATTTTCAGAGTGTACAAACGGAATCGCACCTGCCGCATAAACCTCACGAATCAGTGCTTTTGCAAGATCTTCCGTAAGATTTCCTATGTGATTGATCCATACCTTTTCACCTGGTTTTACCTCACAGGAATTATTCACCAGATTTCTGGCTAAAATTTTGATTCTCTCGTCCATAAATTCCTCCTGTTATCTTAAAAAGCTGAAGAACACATTTCCACAAGCTTCATATTTTGCCGCAGCATCCTTCTGCCCAACTTTTGTCATCTTTCCATTCAACGGATTCAGCACAAAAATATTCTGAGCATCGTAACCAACGATCAGTTCCGCGCTGCTTGCATCCGTCATTACAAGCACATATCTTCCTTCACTTACATAATACAGAACAGAGGACAAATTGCAACCTGTAAAGTTTTCCGCATGTTTCTTAGAATTCTGTTGTAAGATCTGATATGCACTTCTGCCATTATCCAGTGAACTTCTTACATCCGCATAAATTCCTTCCTGCCCAAGGAGCATACGCAGGGATGCTTCCAAACTATCCGCTGCTTCTATCGGCTCTGTATCATTTGCCAGCTCTAAAACAGATCTCGTCTTACGATTTCCACGATCCCATACAACTTTACCATCTTGATCTGTCACAACTCCCATATCATGATATGCTGCCATGACTGCATCCCGGATTTCAGCATAAACACCTGTTACGCTGCCTCTTCCGTACGCATGGAAATTCTGTTTCTCTTCTTCTGCAAGAACCAGATTACGATTTTCTTCAAAAATAATCTGCTTTGGTGTGATCTGTTTCATTTTACCTTCCACTTTGATTCCAAAGCCAAATGCCATTTCCAATTTTTTTACATCATGCTTTACTTCTGAAAGCGTAATACTGCTGACCACTTCTTCTTCGCTGCTCGTAATTGCTTCTGCCAGTGTCTCTGTATAAGTTCCATCCTCATTTTTTGAAATACATTGTAGATTAATGCGGTTACTCTGCATACTTGCAGAAACTACATATTTACCTTTTGAAAGATAATCAAATTTTCTGATCAGCTCACCCCTGCTATCTACAATTCCCACCTGATACATTGGGAATAATGTATTTCCTGCAAAATCCTCTGCTACATCTGCATCTGCGCAGATACCATAAATGAAGTCATCACCGCTAAATCCCAATGGACGCAGATATTCGCCTTCGTTCGCAGTATAAGTATGGCGCACACCAGTCTTCATATCCATGGTAGTAATCTTTGAAGAAGAAAATCTGTCATCTCCGTGCTGCCATGCAATCATGTCTCCTGCTTTGGAAATTACATAATCGCCTGCCTTTAAATCTTCCGTCAAAGTTTCTACACTCTTTGTATTTAAATCAATCGCAAAAATATCACCAGAGAGAGACACATACATTTTATCGTCAAAACTGATATAGATCAGCTCTCCTACTGTCTGTGCAAGCACATCAGAACACTCTTTACTTTCTATAAAAAGCAGTTCCTCTGTTGTATTTGTCAGACTGTCGTATCTCATCACCGCCACGCCGGTCTCTCCTTCGTGTCGTCCGCGGTTCATATATCCCTTCACGATAAAATCCATGCTTCCGGAATCTTCCATATTGACCATCTGGATTTCAAACTCGTCATGAAGTCCTCGTTTATCATTTCCATTTTTAAAGCTGAATACTTTCGAAAGCTTATTCTGAGCCACATCATAGCACCAGAGTTCATCTGAAACCACAAAGTTTACAACGCTGCCTTCTTCATTCGCCATATAAGGAATTTCCTGCCACTGAATGCCGAGATTAATGCCTGTTTCTCCAAACACCTGATTGTCACTGTAAAAAATACGCTCTGTAGTTCTCTCATAATCCAGCAGATACATTCTTGCATTGGTCTTACGAATTCGGAAATAATCTTTTACCTGATACTTCTCACTTTCTCCAATTTCATTTGTATAGGAAACCTGGTAGTCCAACTGCAGGGATATGACATCTTTCTCAACTTCCAGATAAGTCACGGTCGGCGCAAGGCTCTCTTCTACCGGCATTCCATCCCAGATGACCTTTTTATATCTGGAATGAATATCCACGTAAGCAAGAGAGGTTTCTTTTCTCGTCATATCAGTTTCCAGATACAAAGTAATCGGATAATCATTGTTCGGATCTAAGGTTGCATAATGGAAATCCATTGCAAAATTTGTACAGTTTTCCATCAGATCATAAGAGCCATTTTTAATTCTCGAATAATACTGTACATCCTCGAAATTCTCAAGCTCTACATGAAAAATCAACAGATATTCTTCTTCATCCTCCAGAAGATCCTTAACCTTAATCGTACCACTTAGGTACTGACCGGATTCTTCCATATCTGTTATGGTGCCATTCTGAATCAAACGCTCCATATCAAGACTGCGTACCTCATAGGTTACCGCTTCAATCTCTGCATTATATTTTTCAAGCGCAATCTGCAGCGTTCTCTCTTCACCCAACGGAATGATCGCACTGCGCATACAGGATGCATCCGCTTCAGAAGTATAGCCATAGGTTGGATTGACATACGCCCCATTACATTCATAATACAAAATCGGCAAAGTCGCTTCCGCCATATGGGCTGTCATATCCAGATTTCCTTTATTAAAAAGATAACTGGTCACTACAATCCCCAAACAGAATGACATGATAATTGTAATCGTCTTAATAATAATCTTTTTCAAACTCATCCTCTATTTCTTTAATAACCGTCCAAGCATCGGTTCAACACCCAATGCTTTGCAGCAATTGTCGTATTTTTCAAAGTCCACTTCTCGTTCTTTGTTTCTCTTAACACCTCGAATCAGAATATTCTTTGGCGTATGTTCCATGTCAATAAATTCCAGCACCTGTGTATCGTAACCACACTGTTCCAACATTTCTGCGCGAAGCCCGTCGGTCACAAGCGCTGCAATACGTTCTTTCAAAAGACCATATTTGAATACTGCGGACAACTCTTCATTTTTTATCTGATAATTCAGCTCGTGCTGGCAGCAAGGTACAGATAGAATGACACTTGCACCCCATTTGACTGCCTTTTCCAACGCATAATCGGTTGCTGTATCACATGCATGGAGCGTTACGACCATATCTACAGCATCTACCCCTGTGTAGCTTGCAATGTCTCCTGTGGTAAAACACATTTTCTCATATCCATATTTATCCTTTAATTCATTACAATATGCAATGACATCTTCCTTTAAATCCAGTCCGATCACCCGGATGTCGAAGCCTTTCATCACCTTCAGGTAATGATACATTGCAAATGTCAGATAAGACTTCCCGCAGCCAAAATCAACGATTGTCAGTTCACGACCTTTTGGCAGATCCTCCACGATATCCTGAATAAATTCTAAAAATCTGTTAATCTGTCGAAATTTGTCGTATCGGGAATTCACAATCTTCCCTTCTTTTGTCTGAACACCCAAATCCACCAAAAATGGAACCGCAGTTCCTTCTTCTAAAATATAGCGTTTCTTTCTATTATGAGAAAGTTCTTTTTGTTTCACTTCTTTTTTCTGTGCTTTTTGTTTGATGGTCACAGTTCCTTTTTTGCTCACCAGTACATTTACCGTTTTTGATGTACTTTCCAAAACCATCTGACCAAAGAACTTTTCCATCTGCTCTAGGATATAAGTAATTGCCGCAGATTTTTCAAGATTTTCATGAAATACCTGTTTGCCTTTATATTCAGTCACCTGAAAATTTAACTGGTCTTTTAAAAGTACCGGTCGGATCTTCACTTTTTGTGCAAGTGCAGCACGACGCGGATTGCTGATGATAATCTGTGAAAGCTCTGTGCTTAACTGCTCTTCTAATATATTGTTTAATCTTTCCATAAATCTTTTCCTTATGCAAAACTTCATGCTTGAAATTTCCAAGCATATATCGTAACTTTTATTCTAACAAGCAAATTATACGGGTGTCAATCCCAGTTTGAATGAGGATTTTTATGAGTTATATTACAACCTATACAGGAAAACATTTTGATCCAACAGACCCTGATATGTCATTGGTAGATATCAAAGACATTGCGCATGCATTATCTTTGATTTGTCGTGGAAACGGACATGTCAAAAGCTTCTTTTCCGTTGGTCAGCATTGCATCAATGCGGCACGAGAGGCTGCTTTACGAGGTTATTCGAGGCGTATAATTCTTGCGTGCTTACTGCACGATGCCAGCGAATGCTATATGTCAGATGTTCCAAGACCGTTAAAGCCTTCTATGCCGGAATATGTCGCTGCCGAGGACAAGCTGCTTGGTTTGATTTATGAAAAATATCTTGGAAGTCCGCTCACAGAGGAAGAGCAGAAACTGTTAAAATCAGTAGATAACGATTTGTTATATTATGATTTGAAAGAACTTTTAAATGAATGCTCTGGTGGTTCTGCACCAGAACTGCATATTGAATTGAACTATGAGTTTGTGACTTTTGAATTGGTTGAAAAGGCTTATTTGGAACTCTATGAGCAATGTCGACTCATTTAATCAAATACGGGCTGCCTGATTAGGCAGCCCATTTTATCAGAAAAATTTACGACTTCTTCTTTCTCTTCTTTTACATCTTCTTAAATACATTTCGTGATAGAGCAGAATCTGACAAATATCCATCAGCACATCTTCTGCATCATTTTCAGTCTGTACCTGATTGCAAATATCACGACATGCAATCCTTAAACGCAGCTGATCCGGATACTCATCATAAAGCACACCGCCTTCATATTCCATGCGGTCACAGGCTTCTTCTACATAGGGTGCAAGACGTTTTGCAGTCTCCGGATACATGTTATGAATTCTCTTTTTATCTCGTTCATGCTCTTCATGATTTCTCGGAAAATAAAACATCCCGGATTCTTTTTCCGGGTACATCCCATCAAAGGGCAGATATATTTTCTGATAATACATACAACTCTCATTTCCCTTTTTTACTACTATATGCAGAATTTATAGTGAATGTGTCGAAATTTTGCACTGACTTTTATCTATAGTGTTCT
>CAZYUZ010000036.1:11319-13285 GCA_964650775.1 uncultured Lachnoclostridium sp.
CATAATCAGGGAATGTAAAGATGTATGCACATACTTTTCATGATATATTCTCCAGATGATCACTCTATTATTTCTATTTATCCAGTTCCTGCAGTCTTGTACACACACTCTTTAAAAGTGGCATATGATGACTGACTGCCAGAAGTCCGATTTCTCTCTCCTGCACTTCCTTTACAAGAAAGCTCCAAAGCTGGCTCTGGGTAATCAAGTCCAGCATCGTGGTAATTTCGTCCGCAAGGATAAATTTCGTTCCTTTTCCAAGTGCTCTTGCAATGCAGAAACGCTGTAATTCTCCACCTGAGAGTTCTGTAGGATAACGGTTCATCCAGTCCTCTTCAATCCCAAGTCCTCGAATAATGCGTTCGTCGATTCCATCGCCCTCTTCTAAGACTTTTCTTAAATGAAGCCTTGGATTTACCACCTGCTCCGGATGCTGCCAGATCATCTGTACCGGACAGTATCCTTTATAAGTAGACAATGGTTTCCCGTCTAATAATATTTCCCCGGAATCCGGTTTCTCATACCCTGCAAGAATCTTACAAAAAGTTGTTTTTCCAAAACCACTTGGTGCAATAATGCCCACTCGTTCATGACTTTCCACACTCAGGCTGAAATTTTCTAAAATTTGTTTTGTATCTTTTCCATATCGAAAAGAAATATTTTTTGCTTCCAACAACATAATTTTTCTGGCTGTCCTTATATCAGTTAAACTTAAAAACTACGGGGTAGGCAAAAAACATTTTTCTGTATGTACCCCTTTATCCAAATACATCTTCCATTAAGTGGTGCAGTGCTTTCATTTTGTCAGAAATCCCACCTGTCTTAGAGTTATTCCGCATGAATGCAGCGTACTCTGCCGCCTCGCACATCGCGATAAGCAATTTGACCCTTACATTCTGCGGTGCATTTCTCGCAGCGCGGTCCAAACGGGCAGCCTTCCGGCAAATCCTTTACATAAGGCTGAACGCCATCGATAAACTGAAATCCATTCTGCGGCAATGCTCTCCAAAGTGCCTTGGTGTATGGATGGCGAAGTGTTTCTTCCTTTTCAAAATCCTTTACGTCCGCATCCTCTACCGTCGTTCCTGCATAGAATACAACGACTCTGTCTGCAACTTCCAAAGCCTGTTCCAAATCATGAGTAATCAAAAGTACACCTGCTCCATCATCTGCCATCTGTCTAAAATGACTCATGACACGGCGCACCATATCCATGTGAAGTCCCGGAGTCGGCTCGTCAGCAATGACCAGTCTTGGATTTCCCATCAGCGCGGTCGATACCAGCACACGGCGATTCATCCCGCCAGACATTTCAAATGGGTATAACTCCTGTACTTCTTCTTTTAAATGAAATCCTTTAAAAATACCATCTAATTTTTCCTTAGATGCTTTGTCCTTCTTTCCTTTACGAATCTGCGGACCAATCTTCATCAGCGGATCTAAAAATGCGATGCTTTGCGGAACCAGTACGATTTCATTTCCACGAAGTTCCGCTTTTCTCTTTTCTGTCAGAATTTCTCCATCATAATAAATTTCGCCGCCAAGAGTTGCATTGTAAGGCTGAATCCCTAAAATCCCGTGAGCAAGCAAGCTCTTTCCGGAACCACTGGAACCAACCACTGCTACCATCTCGCCCTCGTGAATGGTTACATCCAGTTCACGAATGGTCGGCAGAGAAGTCTTCTTAAAACCATTTTCGTACTGTTCAAAGGCAATGGAGAAATTACGAATATCTAAAACCACTTTTCTATCGTCCATAAATCCTCCTATTTATGCGCACTTGCCGGGTCTAAAAGCTTACGAAGGCTTTCTCCCGCCACGTCAAACAATACAACGGTAAATACCAGCAACAGTCCCGGGAACACTGCAAGCCACCATCTGCCCATGGCAAGATGCGCCATACTTTCCTCCAAAATGATACCGATTGCCGGCTGCTCCGGTGATAAACCAAAGCCTAAAAATGTAA
>CAZYUZ010000037.1:0-12929 GCA_964650775.1 uncultured Lachnoclostridium sp.
GTTTGAAATACACGGCAAAAAACTGATTTTGGGAAAAACATAATTACACCTTATTTTTCATATTTTTGTGATACCGATTCGATATCATTGCTGATTATCGTTAGACAACGGTAAAATTCCATTCTTTCACTATCAGTCAGGCTGGTGCCGATTGCACAAAGAATAGCATCTATCTTATCGGCAATTTTCTTACCAACCTCGTTACCTTTATCTGTCAACACAATGCGGCTTTTATATCTTTTTGCCGTTTTGGATTCACAGGTCAGATACTCATTCTTTTCAAGATACTCAACCGCACGTGAAATAGTAGCCTTGTCTTCCTCACATCGCTCGCAAAGATCCGTAGCGGTAAGTCCTTCTGTTGTATAAAGATAATACAGGCAGGAGATATGAGCGCTTCTCAAATGATACTCTGCCATCTCCTGATTTTTGATTTTACGGATATTACGGCTAAGTCGGTTGATTAACATAGTAAAAGTTTCAAATCGCTCTTGCATAAATGACATTCCTCCATATACTTGTTGAAGTTTCAACACGCCGAAGTATAGCACAGACTTGTTGAAACGTCAACAAGTGCCTGCGAATTCTTCGATATAGGTGTATAACATAAAGAATATCCCACTGACATTACTTCCTACTCCTGATTTTTCTTTTTGTCGATGTTCAGAATTATCTCAACTGTCTGTTTTGTAGATTGCCTTTCTTTTCAAGTTCACTCAGTAACTTGATAGCCTTTTGTTCAGCGCAGTTCAAAGCTGACTTTGCTTCGGCGATTTTGTCTTATGACAGTAGTTCGATATTTTTTGGCGAGTCAAGTGAGAGTTTTTCAGGTAGACTATAGACCAACTACCAAACTGACGACAATTCTGAATTTTGGTATGAAAAAAGCCGAAAACCCTTGAAAACAAAGGCTTTCGGCATTATTGGCTGGTGTCGTTAATCTCAAAAAATATTATGGTGTGCCATGCCATGATATTAAGTCATATAGATACTTTTTATACAAAGTTTTTACTTCCCACAAAAACCTCATATATTTTTTGATAACGGTATCCTTTTTTTACAACGGATGAATCAGGAATAATAACATTCAAATCAACTAACTGATTAATAATATTAGAGACAACATTTACAGATACACCTGATAATTCCTGGACTTCTTTCTTAGTAAATACAATCTGTTTCATGATAACAGGCATAATTCGGTACACTGAATTACCTTTAACTGCTTTTACTGTCTCCATATCTTCCTTATAGATTTCTTTTATTTTTTCTAACTTATAAATATATGCATTACATTGATCAATAATACACTGTAAGAAAAATTTGATATAACCAGCTACGTTTCCCCTTCTGCACTCCATGAGATTTCTCTGGTACGACGGTTTATATAATTCCAATATTTCTGACATATACAACATTGGTGTACTATTATCCAACAATGACATTTGTACTGGAATCAATGCTCTTCCCAATCTCCCGTTACCATCTTTATATGCATGTATTGTTTCGAATTGCATATGTGACAAAGCTATATTTACAAGAAGCGGATCTATAAATTCATCATTCATATATTCATATAAATTGATAAGTAACCCATATACCTCTTCTGGAATAGGTGGAATAAATGTTGCTCCTTCAATACTACATCCTCTAGGTCCAATCCAATTCTGTGTAGTTCTAATTTTCCCTGGTGTTTTCTGAGATCCTCTTACACTATCCAAAATAATTTCATGCATCTTATTTACCAGTTCATAATTAATGGAATTGCCATAATTTAAATATTCAGTCGCATATTCTATGGTTTTTTTCAAATTCTGTATTTCTCGATTATCATCGGTGTTTTCCATATACTTTAAATAATACATTTCATCTTGGGAAATCTGCGTTCCTTCAATCTGGGTTGACTTATAACTTTCAGTCAAAAGAACGGAGTCAAGGAAAAAACTTGCATCAAATTCCAAGGTATTTAACAAAGACTTATATTCACCATATTTAACATTTGCTTCTGAAATAAGCCGAAGCATTTCTTTATCTATTTTATATTCTAATGGCATTTTTTTTGCTTTATATGGTTCCACAAACAGCTTACTCCTTTTCTTTTTCATTAACAGTAATATAATATCATTTCCAAGCAAAAAAATCACTATTTTTTAAAAAATCAGTGATTTTTTTGCTTGGAAATTAATTTTTCTCACACACTCTAAATATTCTTTAGTATATTAATCTCGTATTTTTTACTTTTTCCCTATTTTCATACATTTATTTCTTCTATTATGATGTCCAATAATTAGAATAATATTTCCCTATCGCTTCTTAGTTCGAATTATTTCTGTTTTGTAAAAATAATTTTTATATAAAAAAATAGAAGCCAAAAATCTTTATAAAGACTTTCAGCTTCTCAAAAAGCGTCCCGAAGAGGATTTGAACCTCCGATCTACCGCTTAGGAGGCGGTTGCGTTATCCCCTACGCTACCGGGACATTTTAAATTTTGTTACATCCCCTTGTTAAATAAAACTTTCTACCACCCGCCTTTCATTTTTTCAGGTGGCCGTTGTAACACCCTCTTAGGCGGCCCTTATTATATCCATTTAACTAAGAGGACTTCTATCGAATCATTATAACATTCTCCTATATACAAAATCAAGAGCCCACAAAGGCTCTTGATTTTCTCCAATTATTATCTCTTAATATCAAAATTCTGATTCATGATATTTTTAATTTCTGCTGCATTATCTGTGATATTTGCATCACCACGAATTGTATGCTTCAGAACACTGCTTGCTACCGCAAAGTTCACAATATCCATTGCTTTGTAATCTTTCATCATTGCATAGATCAGACCACTGGCAAATGCATCACCGCCGCCTACTCGGTCTAAGATATTGAATGTAAACATCTTACTTTCAAATGTATGTCCTTCATACCAGAGGAATGCTTTTAAGCTGTTCTGACTTCCGGAATGAGCATAACGTACATGTCTTGCAATACATTTTAAGTTTGGATATCTTTCCACGAACTTCTGGAACACTTCATCCTGCTGTTCATAAGATGGCTGTAATGGTACTCCATCCTTCCAGTCACCTTTACTGTGATCTTCTTCATCTTTCCATAAATGATATGGTTCAATACCAATCAGTACATTAACGTATGGAAGACACATTGTACAGTAATCTCTTGCTTCTTCCCATGTCCAGAGCTTACTTCTAAAGTTACCATCAAAGCTGACAGTCAGACCTTTCTGCTGTGCAACCTTTAAGCACTCTAAAATAAAGTCTGCACAATTTTTCCCAAGAGCAGGTGTGATTCCTGATAAATGAAGCCAGTCATAACCATCCAACAGCTTATCAATATCCACATTTGAAAAATCATATTCAGAAATTGCACTGTGCTTACGGTCATAAGTAACTTTACTTGGACGAATTCCATAACCAGTTTCCAGATAATACGTTCCAAGACGATGTGTTGGTGTTTCTTCTGGTGTTGAAAGAATCATCGGTGTGCAATGTACATCATAAGAACGCAGCATTCTGACTGCACTCTTTCCTAAACTGTTATTTGGTACAACACTAAAGAATGTGCTGTCTACACCTAAATTCGCCAATGCCAATGCAATATTTGCTTCTGCTCCCCCATAGCTTGCTTCAAATGTTGTTGCCATACGAATTTTCTCATAGTTTGGTGGCGTTAATCTCAGCATAACTTCACCGATGGTAATAAACTTTTTACCATGCTGTCTGTCCTTCAATAATGGATTATAATGTTCCATCATCCTTCCCCCTTTCGAAATTTTCCTTCCCTAATAAGATAATTATAATATAACCAAAAACAAAAAAACAGCGACAAACTTGAGAGTTTTTCGCTGTTTTATGCTAAATTGTGCGATTTCTGATTTAGATGAAAATTAATGATCTTTAAATCCTTCTCCTCTGACCTCATTGCTTTCCATAGTAATTAAAAACGCTTCTCTGTCTACTTTTTTTACAGCTTCCTGTACAAGATGCATCTGCTTAAGATTGCATGCGCACATCACTACATCTTTATCCTGATTGGTGTAGCTTCCCTTTGCCTTTAAGAGTGTAGATCCTCGCTCTGTCAGGTCACTGATCTTTGAAGCAACTTCCATTCCATGCTCGGTAACAATAAACGTAACCTTTCCTGCATCCAGACCATACATATATTTATCAATTACCATTGATACAAGATAGGTAAGGATAAATCCGTAGATGACACTTTCGATTTCTCCAAGAAGAATACCACCAATCCCTACAACAATAATATCAGTTATCAAAGTAATCTTACCAATTGACATATATGGCTTCAATTTTCGGATTGTCATGATCACAAAATCCATACCGCCGGTGGAAGTATCCATAGAATAGATCATACCAAAACCAAGTCCCTGCAGCACACCTGTACAAATTGCCGCCAACAGACGATCTCCTTCATAAATCGGAAACAATGGTGCTACATAGTCCAAAAGAAATGAGGAAATGATCATCGTTTTCAAAGAGCGGATAAAGAAATCTTTTCCCAAAAACTTATAACAAATAATTATAATCGGAATGTTCAGTGCAATCGTTATAGCACCCATTGGAAGACCGGTCAAACGATAAATGATTAGCGCAACACCGGAAACTCCTGCTACCGGAAACCCGGCACTGGAAGCAAAATTATATACCGCAAGCGCCAGCAGCATACCTCCTGCAATATCAATCAAAATCTCTTTTGAAAATTTTTTAAGATCAAAATTTGCCATTCATTTCCTCCTGAATCATAAAATTAAAAAGATAGTATGAAAATCACATACTATCCTTTTTTTGTCTTTTTATTAATTTCTACACTAAACGATACGTTACCTGCTAAATAAGTGGTACATTCTAATAGTACGATTCTCTCAAAACCATCGGTATATTTAGTTGTGATCTCATAAGCCAGATTATTTTCTTCTCCATGAAGGATCTTAGCTTTTTCCTCTGAAATCTGAACCGGATTTAATTCACGGTGCACGTGCTGAATATAAAGTCCGTAGGTAGATTCCACGATATCTAGTATTGGTTTTGAAGAAATAGTAAAAAAGAAATTTTCAAAATTCTGAAAATACTTACATGGTAAATAGGATTCAATAATTGATACCGGATATTCCATCTCATGAATCAGTCTTATAATATGAACTGTTTCGCTCTCAAGAGGAAGTCCCATCATCTTATTGATGCGCGGATTCACAATTTTTTCTAATTTTAAAATCTCTGAATTTTTATTCAGATCAACAATATTCTCTTCAAATGAGAATGTTACAAATTCTGTAAAAAGTGAATTCTTTTTTACTCTCTGTTTTACAAATGTTCCACTTCCCTTTTGTCTCTCAACCAGACCCTCTCTGATCAAAAGGCTGTATGCCTGTCGAACAACCGGACGGGATACCGAGAACATTTTACACAACTCTTCTTCTGTCGGTAAACGATCATTTGGTTTATACTGCCCTTTTACAATCGCTTCTTTGATATATTCCTTTAACTGATAATATAGTGGAGAAGCAGAATTTCTATTCAGGTATACGGGCTGATCCATCGTCATTTCGTACATATTCTCTGTCCTTTTTTCTTTTACTCTTCCACATAATAGTTTACCTTTTTTTTGAAAAATTTACTAGGTAAAAATTTTTCATTTTCTGTTCAATAATTTATAAAAATTAATTTTTTCCAGCCAAAAGGATTGCTTTGCAGTCATTACAGCAGTGTGCAGTCATATATGCATTGGAAGATACTCTTTTAAATTCCGGCAGATATGCTCCTTTATCAACCAATTTTTTTGTGTTAAATGTGATTGCAGGCAGACTGACATGATCAGGAACCCAGATAAGCTTATTCGCTCCCGTTGCATGAAACAGCCCTTTCTTCATTTCTCCTCCACAATACGGACAAACCAATACTTTTTCTTCCATTTTTATTATCCCCCTCATACTTATTATTTGTATGTGAAAAAAAATTTATCCGTTAAATCCCTTTTCACATAGCTTATCTATTTTTTCTTTAAAGAAATAGAGTTCCACCACAAAGGATGGAACTCTATTCTGGGAATCATATATTACATCCAACCAAGGAGGGACATAACAATACCAAATGCGATAATTCCGAAGATAACTGCTAAAACGTTAGCGTTTTTCTTCTTGAATAACCAGTAAATTAAGAATACTGTTCCAAGTGGTAACATGTTTGGTAATACACCATCAAGTACGCTCTGTACAGTTGTTCCTTCTAAACCAAATGCTAATGCATCAGAGAAACCAATGCTGATGTAAGAAGGAATTAAACCACCAACTACCATAACACCAAGGATACCAGCAGCTTTTGTTAAGTACTTAGTCATTGTAGAGATTGTAGCAACCGCTTTAACACCTAAGTTATAACCAAACTGAGCAAACCAGATACGTGAAATAGCTGATAAGAACCAGATTGCAATGTATAAAATAGGACCTAAAACAGAACCATTCTGTGCTAATGAACAGCAAATAGCAGCAGAGATTGGTAATAATGTGAACCAGAAAATAGCATCGCCAAGTCCGGCAAATGGTCCGAATAAACCGTTACGGATACCTTCGATCATCTTTCTGTCTTCGCCAGCTTCTTCCATGGATAAGATCAGACCCATAAGGAATGTAGCCATATGCATTTCTGTGTTCATAAACTGCATGTTATATGTCATGAATTCAGCCATATCTTCTTCAGAATCTTTGAAGATTTTCTTAGCGCATGGAAGCATAGAAGCTGTGAAACCACAAGCCTGCATACGTTCAAAGCTGAAACCAGACTGTTCAATTACTGAATATAAACCCATTCTTGTAATGTCTTTTTTATCCAGTTTTCCTCTTTCTTTTCCGTTTAATAATACATTAGATGCCATCTTCTTCACCTCCATCAGCAACACTTACAGCGATTTTTGCAGAAGCATCATCAAGTTTCTTTTCATGCATGAAGTTAATGTATGCTAATACAACACCTGTGATAGCGATTGGTAATACGTTTGGAAGGTCCATAAATGTAGCCATAACAAATCCTAAGAAGAGGTATGGAGCATTGTCTTTGTTTAAAGAAACCATTAATAATAAACCTAAACCAACTGCAGGTAAGATACCACCAGCTACTTCGAAACCATGTACTAACCATGTTGGGAAAGCGTTTACGAATGCCTGGATTGGTGCCTGTAAAGCGTATGTATAGCAGAATGCTAATAAACCAATAACTGCGGATTTAAGGATAACTGCCAGCCAAACTGTTTTTGTTAAGCCATCTGCATCACCTTCAGCAGCGTGTTTATCACATTTATGAGCAACAGCTACGAATGCTGTGTTGAAAACGATACCTACCCACTGAGATAATAAAGCGAATGGTAATGATAAACCGATTGTAGTTTCTGGAGCTTCTCCTGTTGTGTATGCAAGAACAACTGTCATTAAACCAGCTGTTAATGCATCTGGTGGAACTGTACCACCTACTGTTAATAATCCTAAATAAGATAATTCTGCAACAGCACCGCATTTAACACCGAGAGAAACATCTCCCAATACGATACCTGTAAAGAATGAAACAACCATTGGTCTGAACCAATAGAATGCTTCCCACTGTGCATCAGTTGCACAAATAAAAGCAACTACTGCAAGTAAAAGACCCTGGATCAATGTAATTTCCATAATTAATGTCCTTTCCTTTCCTAATTAGTTCTCTCCTAATTAAGTAATTAATTAAACTGCGTATTTTTTGTCTCCTGGTGCAATCTGAATATATACATCTACACCAGCAGCTTTCATAGCTTCAAAATCAGCCATGTCTTTGTCATCTACATATACGTGAGCTTCCTGGTAAACCTTCTTACCCGGTCCTACGTGCATGTTTCCAACGTTTACAGCTTTGATTGGTACACCACCCTGAATTAACTTCAGCATGTTTGCAGGGTTTTTGCACACAATAAAGATTGCCTGTTTTGGACTTGCTTTGTGGATCACTTCGATTGTCTTGTCTAATGAGAAGAAACGGATACCGATTCCTACAGAATCAGCAGTCATTTTCATTACAGACATCTGTACCTGATCAACTGCACAGTCATCGTCAGCAACTACGATTAAATTTGCTTTGCTTGCTCCAGCCCATGCATTTCCAACCTGTCCGTGCACTAAACGGTTGTCAATTCTAGCTAAAACAATATTAGGCTCAGCCATAGTATTCCCTCCTTTATAAAGCGCTTTGTATAACTAATGATAATTTGTAATTACAAATTTGTCAACAAGGTTACAACCTTTTCTCGAATATTTTTTAACAATTTTTCACACATTTTTTTATTCAAAATGTCTTAAATAGGTTTTTTTATACAATAAATCGAAATTTTTCTTCCATTTTGCCATTGTATTTGCTATGATAAAATAGTAATTTGTTATAACAAATTTTACAAGTTTTTAGGAGGATTGAAAGAATGGGAACAGACAATAAACCAACCATGCTGACTTATGTAGAAAACACACCAGAACAGTTGGCATATAACATTGCTCATTCAAAAGAGCTTACAAAGACATTGGTAGATCTTTACGTTGGAAAAGGCTATAAAAACATCTGGATCATCGCTTGTGGTTCCAGTAACAATGGATGTCAGTGCGCAAAACCATTTATGATGAAATATTTGGGAGTAGATGTTAAGATCGTACCTCCAAACTCTTTTATTTATCTTGAAAATCAGATGTGTGAAACAGATCTTGCATTTGTTGTTTCCCAGAGCGGATGTTCTACAAACTCTATTGAAGCATTAGACAAATTAAAAGCCATGGGACATACTGCTGTTGGTTTAACAGGATGTGTTGAATCTGACTTTAAAGACCACGCAGACGTTGTGATCGATTGGGGCGTTGGTGTCGAAACTGTTGGTTATGTAACGAAAGGTGTTACAACACTGGCACAGTTCTTAATGTTATTTACTTTAGAATCAGCTTTATTAAAAGGAAAAATTTCTCAGGAAACTTATGATGCATTAATCGCTGAAATGAACGAATCTCCTGAAAGACATAAAGTTATCCAGAAAGAAACATGGGATTTCTATCATACAAATGAAAAAATCTTAACATCTATGGATATTGTATATACTTGTGGATTTATGCAGGGGTATGGTATTGCAACAGAAGGTGCTTTAAAAATTGGTGAAACAGTAAAAGTTCCAAGTTTCCCTTATGAAGCAGAAGAATATATTCATGGACCAAACCTTCAGTTATCTCCAAACTATACTGTTTTCTGCATTGATGACCTGGCAGAAGGAAGTGCTCGTATGGCACAGATTTATGCTGCAACAAGAAGCGTTACAGATGAAGCTTTCTTTATTTCAAACAACCCTATCGTAGACGATGATCATGCAATCCGTCTTCCATTTGATATTAAAGAACCTTTATTAATGCCTTTATATGTATTACCTGTATTCCAGATTCTTGCATACCAGATTACTACAGTGAACGACAGCTGGGATAATCATCCAATGTTTAGAAAAGAATTCAAGAAACTCGCTAATACAAAGACAGAAAACATCTTAAAGATGATGCCGGATTTCTAAATCTTATCATGATTAAAGCAATTATATTTGACATGGACGGAACGCTCATTGACAGCGAACCTTACTACCAAAAAATTCTCTTAAAATGTATGCAGGAACAAGGGGTTCCTGTATGCGCAGAGGATTTACTTCCATTAGCAGGAGCAAATTCCAGAGTTTTCTCAGAATTTATTGATTCTCGTATTGAAGGAATTATTTCAAGAGAATGCTTTAACAAAATTGAACACGATTATTACAAAGCAAATCCGATTGATTTTACAAAGCTCTTATTTCCTCATGTACATAAAACGCTTTCCTGCTTAAAAGAAAAAGGTTATAGACTTGTTTTAGCTTCCAGTTCAAAAAAGAATGAAATCGAAAATGTATTAAAACAATGTCAGCTTACAAACTATTTTGAGTTCTTTTTAAGTGGAGATATGTTTAAAGAATCCAAACCAAATCCGGAAATTTATCTGGTATGTATCGATAAGCTTGGATTATCCGCAGAAGAATGTATTGCGATTGAAGATAGTGAATATGGAATTGCCGCCGCAAAAGGGGCTGGATTAACATGCATTGCAAAAAGAGATACCAGATTCGGTTTTGATCAGAGTAATGCTGACTTTTCAGTAGATGATTTATTAGAAATTATTGATATTTTAAAAGGGATAAAGAGATAATCTTTATCTCTTTTACTAAGGAGAAACATTATGTACTTATCAATTCAAAAAAAAGGAAACTTTATTATATTACTGACCTTTTTGGTTACGGCTGCCATTCTTTATGGCATTTCTTATTTAATTTCAACTTATACAAATGCCGGAATTATTGTAACAATCATTTGTTTTATCTGCGTGGTCCTGGCGACTTATCTTTTTCTTTCTATATTAATAAAAAACCTTGAAAACATTGTCATCTTTAAAATGCTTGGTAAAAAGCAGATCGCGCTGGCAAAGGTAAGCAAGGGAAAACTTTACAAAACTTACCGGGATATGTTTTTCACAAACCACGAAATTTATAGCTTTGTTGCTGAAATTTATACACAGGACGGAAAAAAGAAACAGGTCACTCTTTATGAAGATGTTAAGAGCAATGATTTTTCTGCGCTTCCTGGATATCTTTATGTTACATATCATGAGAAGGAAAACAAAATTGGCATCATTCCAACTTTTTATATTTACTTAAAACCTAATTTAAAGGAAATCGTTCAGAAATTTGAAGAAACCTATAAACCTCGTTATGTAGAAGCAGTAAAACATAAAGGAATGACCATCAACGCATTTAAAAAATAATCAACAGAGAGGATATTACATTTCATGGCAAAAAAATCTACAAATCAGGCAACAAACCTTCGTGGTATGAATATTTATAAAGACAGCTACGGACGTTCTATTTACTATGATTTTTTAACAAAAAGCGGTTATCTTATTACACCAAAAGATGCTAACCTTTATGTGCTGTATTCCAAACGTTTTTTGATTCCGCTTCTTCTTTTTATTATCATTTATGAATCTACGATTGGCGGACGTACGCTTGGATTCTCAGAAAGTATCATTGTTTGTCTTGCAGCAGTTATGATGATGGAAGTACTCTTCCGTTTTCATTTTTTAAAACACCTGACAATTATTCCGAACTTTAAGCCAACTTCTGTAAAGGGTGGAAATATCATTTCAAGAATGACTCAGGATACTGCCAAAGGAATGCTGGCAACAAAAGCGATATTATATTTCACCTTATCAGCTCTTTTAATATTTTTAGCATATTCAGAGAGTTATACAGGTACCTTATTCATACTCTCTATGGCTCTTTCAGCAATTGTTGCTGTTGTTGGAATCATTTATCTTATTGGATTTGTAAAAAAATAATATTAAAAAAGCAGGTGATTGATTTTTCATTCACCTGCTTTTTCTTTATATTTCTGTTTCTTCAAAATTCAATCTTCCCTGAAGCCAGATGCTTGCTTTGATTCTTCGTCCAATCTCTGGTTCTCCCATCAGATCTTCTTCATTAATACAAATATCAAACTCCAGACTATTACACTCTACAGTCATCACGTAAATCTTTTCTTTTGTTAAAGAATTTTCTCTCTTTTCATATTTTAAGATTTCTCCCAAAATACTATATTGATCACATTCAAGACCGCAAGGCATAAAATAGGTTGATACAATTGAAAGCACATCCTCTGTCTCAATGCGTTTTGAGATCATGGAATAAGTATCCATCTCCTGAATCGTAAGACTTTCAATTGCATTTTCATCACCGGACCTCGCTTCTTTTAAAAGCTTGGTATGCTTCCTTAAATTTTCTTCCTTTTCAACAAAGCTTTGCTTTTCCTGAATCACCGGAAGAAGAATCTTGCCTTCACAGGCAAGCCCTGATAAAGTAAGGGAAACTGAATTTTTATTGAACTGATGATATTTCAGTTCACTTAAATACTCTACTGCATTCTGCAAATAGTAAATGATCGTGATTCCGATTCCAGGATATTCACAGGCTCCTGCATAAGAATTTCTTGCAATGTGACGCTCTATGGCAATTTCGTCAAATTTATTTTCTCCTTTTCCAAGGAAAAACGGAATGTAATACTCTCTTTCGTAGTCATCATTTTGATCATAAGTTCCACAGATCATCAGACCCATATCTTTTGTAAAATGCTTGATACGCTCGGAAATTTCAACATGATCTTTTATCTTTACAGTTTTTTCAACCTGAAAACTTGTTTCTGTAAATTTAATCAGTTTATTCAACTGACTCTTAGATTCAATGTTTTTAAATCCGATCGCGCTTAAGTATTTATGCACAGTCTCACCTCCTTTTTTCTAAGGTTATCCACATTTATGATTTTTTCACTCACAAACTGATTATTTTTTAGGCATCATAACTTCCATGCCGCCCATGTATGGACGAAGCACTTCTGGAATTTTTACAGAACCATCTGCCTGTAAGTTGTTTTCTAAGAAAGCGATCAGCATACGTGGTGGTGCAACTACGGTATTGTTTAATGTATGTGCAAAGTATTTTCCGTTTTCACCATTTACACGGATTTTTAATCTTCTTGCCTGAGCATCGCCTAAGTTAGAGCAGCTTCCAACTTCGAAGTATTTTTTCTGTCTTGGAGACCATGCTTCAACGTCGAAAGATTTTACTTTTAAATCAGCTAAGTCACCAGAGCAGCATTCCAATGTTCTTACTGGAATATCCATAGAACGGAATAAGTCTACTGTGTTCTGCCATAATTTATCGAACCACATTGGACTTTCTTCCGGTTTACATACAACAACCATTTCCTGTTTTTCGAACTGATGAATTCTGTATACACCACGTTCTTCCAGACCATGCGCACCTTTTTCTTTTCTGAAACATGGGG
>CAZYUZ010000038.1:0-12828 GCA_964650775.1 uncultured Lachnoclostridium sp.
TTGCAATACAAAGTCTCTGCTTCTGACCACCGGATACGTTGGTTCCGCCTCGTTCGATTTTTGTTTCATAACCTTCCGGGAAGCTTTCAATAAAGTCCGCAGCCTGCGCAAGCTCACATGCATGCTTTGCCTCTTCCAAAGTCGCATGTTCATTCCCCCAGCGGAGGTTCTCTAAAATGGTTCCTGAGAACAATACATTTTTCTGAAGTACCATGGAAACTTCATTACGAAGTACTTCCATATCATAGTCACGTACATCCACACCACCAACTTTAACACATCCTTCAGACACATCATAAAGTCTTGGAATCAGCTGAACCAATGTAGACTTCGAACTACCTGTTCCACCGATGATACCGATGGTTTCACCGGATTTAATGTGAATATTTACATTTTCCAGTACATTCTTATCTGCGCCGCCACTGTAACGGAATGCTACATTTTCAAAATCAATCGAGCCATCTGCTACTTTCATGATCGGTTCTGCCGGATTCTTAATGGTGCTTTCTTCTTCCAGCACTTCCAGAATACGGTCTGCAGAAGTCTTCGCCATAGTCAGCATAACGAAAATCATGGAAATCATCATTAAGCTCATGAGTACCTGCATGGTGTATGTAAATAAACTCATGAGAGTACCTGTTGTCATCGTTCCTGCTACAATATTTTTTGCACCAAGCCATGAAATCAGCAAAATACATCCATACATGGTCAACTGCATCACTGGGTTGTTTAACATGATCAGTTTTTCAGCTGCGATAGATAAGTCTTTTACCTTTCCAGACTGTTGTAAGAATTTTTCAGTTTCATGTTCTTCCCGCACATATGCTTTTACTACACGAATACCTGCAAGGTTTTCCTGTACACTTGCATTTAATTTATCGTACTGCTTAAACATTTTGCGGAATTTCGGAAATGACTGACTGACAATCAGTCCAAGCGCAGTACCCAGAAAAACAAGTGCTACTAAGAAAATCCACGATACCTGTGGTGCAAGTCTAAGGCACATAAACAGTGAGAAAATCAGCATAAACGGTGCACGTACACAGATTCTGATGATCATCTGAAATGCATTCTGTACATTGGTAACGTCTGTTGTCATTCGTGTAACAAGACCTGCAGTTGAGAATTTATCAATGTTGGCAAAGGAAAAATCCTGAATCTTTGCAAACATCGCTCTTCTTAAATTTCTCGCAAACCCACTGGATGCGATCGCTGCATATTTTCCGCAAAGTGCTCCTCCTGCCAGAGAAACAAATGCGACAACGATCATCAAAAGTCCCATTTTTACTACGTAACTCATGTCTCCTACATTTACCCCTTTGTCGATAACGGATGCCATCAACATTGGCAAAATAACTTCCATGATTACTTCGATTGCTATGCAGATTGGAGATAAAAAAGCTTCCTTTTTAAACTCCCCTACATAGGCTGCTAATTTTTTAATCATTGGTCTCCTCCTTGCTGTTATAAAGTTCCATTGCTTTTTGATCAATTCTATTCATATATTCCAAAAAGTTATAAAATTCTTCTTCTGTAAACATGGAACGCATTTCCTGTTCCATCTTAGTCAGTGCATGATATGTACAGCTTTGCATTTTTCTCGCTGTCTCTGTCAGAACAAGCTTTTTCATACGGGCATCTCCCGGCACACTCTCACGGACAATGAGTCCTTTTTTCTCCAAGGTCTGTAATACACTGGTTACAGAAGAACGCTTGATGCGAAATACCTCTTCAATATCTCTTTGAAAAACACTGATTCCCTGTTCCTCTGAACATCGTAAATGTCCAAGGATTCTTGTCTGGATACTGGTCAGCCCATTCTCTGCGGTTTTCTTATCAAAAAAATATCTTAGATTTTTGCTGACATCTAACACACACTTGAGTGGCGCACCGCCATGCTCTATTTCCCAGCTTTCTCTTCTGTCGTATTTCCCTTCCATAATTTCTCCCATCTTAGAACGTTCGAATTCTAATTGTTAGGTTTCTAACATTTCTCCACTAGTATACGCCCACAAAAAAATAATGTCAATGGGATCCTAGTCAAACGACATTTACTTTTTCATGGACTTGCACGCCCTCTTCTGCTACAATGGGCATAGTAAAATATTCAGGAGGACTCTATGGAAAAGATTACAAGCTTTACAATTGACCATATAAAATTACAGCCTGGAGTTTATGTATCCAGAAAAGACCCTGTGGGAAATGAAATCATCACAACCTTTGATCTTCGTATGACAAGCCCTAACGAAGAACCGGTCATGAATACCGCAGAAATGCACACCATTGAACATCTGGCTGCAACCTATCTTCGTAACCACAAAGAATTTGGTCCAAAAATCATTTACTTTGGACCAATGGGATGCCGCACAGGCTTCTACCTTCTCTTAGCAGGTGATTTTGAATCCAAAGACATCATTCCATTAATGGTTGAAATGTGGGAATTCATCCGCGACTTTAAAGATGAAGTACCTGGTGCAAGCGCAAAAGACTGTGGTAACTACCTTGATATGAATCTTGGTATGGCGAACTACCTTGCAAAGAAATATCTTGAAGAAGTGCTTTATGATATCAAAGAAGACCGACTTGTTTATCCTGAATAAACAAGCCGGTCTTTCGGCTATTCTGCAAATGTAATGGTCTGAAGCATTTTACTTACACGCGCTCCCATACCCTCCAGACTTTCTTTTGTCATGGAAACTGTTACAAGCAGCGCATTGTTCTTACCCTCAACAATGTAAAATCTATCTGCCGTATCATCATGAACGACTTCAATCATTTTAATCTTTACATTTTTATCATCAGCTTTTCATGTCTTTATCTTGCTGACTGTAACTTTTTTATATTCTCCCGAAGACTTAAAGTTTCCAGCAGCTTCTTTTAAATAGCTATCTGTCAGCTCCATATCATCTTCCGGTACAAGAATCACTTTTGTAAGAGAATCTTCCCCCTGACCTGGAACCACAAAGCCTTCATGATTGTAAATCTTATATGGTTCTAAGATGTAGTCCGGATACCAGATTGTAAATCCTTCATCGCTGATATATTCAATCTCTGTAAATGTTTCTTCCATTCCTTCAATCTTGATGGTCGCAGCACGTTTTTCAGGTTCTACTCCAATATCACCGATTTCAAATACATATCCATCCTTCGAAGGCTTCAGATAAATGATTGCCTGATGAAGTTTCAGAACAGTTTCTTCGCCATCCACAGTTTTCACAGGCTCAAATTCCAGCATCATGGTATTGCCCAATTTAATATCTACGTATTCTCCCACGGTTGTAGCAGTACCTGCCATACGGTCTTCGATTTCCATTAAATAATCTGAAGCTCTAAGTACAAAATCTTCCATGGTCATTGTATCATGTACGACCAGCACATGAAGCTCTTCTGCATTGACACCTTCGCCTTCATACAGATTCAAGGTGACCTGCAGCTGGTTTGCACTGCCATTCCAGAACATTTCCGGCTGAATGTAGGTTTTATTTGAGGTGTAAACCCAGTCAAAGTAATTCACATTGTCCTTGTAGTCAATGGCAACGCCACGAAGCTTGTATTCTTCATCGTTGTAACCATAGAGTGTGATTCCTGCATTTGGAAGTTCTGAGAGAATTACAATCCCATTTTCCCAACCATCTTCCCCAAACTCTTTGGCATTTTTCTTGACTTCATCCCAGTCTAACGTACGAAATCGTTCCAGAATGATTTCTCCGTCTGTTTTCTCCGGCTCTTCCGGCACTTCTTCTATTTCCACTTCGATTTCTTCTGCCGGTGGAACATCTACTGTTTCTGACGGCTCTTCCTTGTCCAGAACAGCTACCACACCTGCAAAAATCAGCACAAAGATCGCAGCAAGTGCCACCCAGAAATGAGGTTTCTTAAAGTTTAAAAAATCTTTTGCTGTCATCATTCGTTACCTCCTCAAAGTTTTTTCATTCGTGCAATTATCAGTATTTCTACCAACAATCGCTTAATTATATTTTAACTGATTAAATTCTCTTTGAGAAGTAGCTTCATAAATTATTAAGAAACACTTTATGAAATTAAGTATTTTTTTAGCGAATCAAACATGTTAAAATATGATTATAAGATCTCATCTTGCCACTTATCATTTACTTCTTTTCAGATAAGGAGGACATCTTGAAAAAAGAAACTAAAACCTACATCATTGGTCACAAAAATCCCGACACTGATTCCATCTGTTCTGCAATTGCCTATGCGGATATTAAAAATAGAACAACAAAAGGAAAATATATTCCTAAAAGGGCCGGCGCCTTAAATGAGGAAACCGCCTTTGTTCTAAACTATTTCCATGTCCCAATCCCTGGTTATCTTCCTGATGTTAGAGCTCAGGTCAAAGACATGGATTTTCGCGAAACACCCGGCGCAGAAAAAAACATGTCCATCAAATGCGCTTGGAATCTGATGCAGCAATATAATGCCGGTACTCTTCCAATTGTAAATAGTGATGGATTTTTGGAAGGTCTTATCACTTATGGAGATATTGCAAAATCCTACATGGATGCCTATGATAATACGCTTCTGGCCCAGGCAAAGCCACAGTATCGTGCCATAGCAGATACTTTAGATGGAAAAATCGTTGTGGGAGATGAAAATAAACATTTTGAAAAAGGAAAAGTATGGAGCGGAGCCTCACAGCCTGACGTTTTAGAAAGCATCATTAATGAACATGATCTTGTTATTGTTGGGAATCGAACAGATGCCCAATTATGCTCCCTTGATGCAAATGTAAGCTGTATGATTGTCTGTATGGATTCAAAAGTTTCCGATTCCATTCAGGCACTTGCTGCCAAAAAGAAGGTAACCATCATTTCAACACCTTACGATGCGTTTACCGTAGCTCGTCTGATTCATCAGAGCATACCTGTTAAATTCTTTATGAAAAAAGAAAATCTGATCACCTTTAAAAAAGATGATTATTTGGAATATGCTAAAGAAGTAATGACTAAAAATCGTTATCGTGAATTCCCTATAGTAAGTTCTAAAGGAAAATATTTAGGTACAGTTTCTCGTAGTAATTTATTAAACACACGAAAAAAACAGTTAATTTTAGTAGATCACAATGAAAAGTCACAGGCCATTGACAACATTGAAGAAGCTGAGATTATTGAGATGATCGATCACCACAGAATCGGATCCTTAGAAACATTTCAGCCAGTGCTTTTCCGTAACCATCCTGTCGGAAGTACTGCAACAATTCTATACCAGATTTATGAAGAACAAAATCTGTCGATTTCCGTAGAAATAGCAGGAATCCTCTGTGCGGCCATTTTATCTGATACCCTTCAGTTCCGTTCACCAACCTGCACTTCTACCGATATTGTTATTGCACAAAAGCTGGCAGAAATCGCAAACATATCCATTGATGAGTTCGCACAGCAAATGTTTCAGGCTGGAAGCAACTTTTCCACCAAAACCCCAGAAGAAATATTTTTCCACGATTACAAAAAATTCGTGGTTGAAGATACCTCTTTCGGAATTGGTCAAATCAGTTTCTTATCTGATGAAGCAGCACAAAATGTAAAAGAATTACTTTTGCCATATATTGAAAAAGAATATCAAAAAACTGGTGTCCAAATGGTATTTTTTATGCTAACAAACATTATAAACGAATCTACCGAATTGTTATGCTACGGAAAGGGTGCCCAACAGCTTGTACACATTGCCTTTGATGTTCCTGTAGAAAATCATTTTGCTTATCTAAAAAATATGGTTTCAAGAAAGAAACAGCTTCTTCCAAAACTAATGTATGCCTTACAATCATAGTGCCTAAAAAAGCGAGGCAACTCTATCACATTGCCTCGCTTTTTCTATCTCTTATTCTTCTGCTGCTCCGTATTCTGCTACAATCTCATGAAACTGACTTCCACAGCGCTCAATTTCACCAAGCACAATATCTGCTGTTTCACGGCTCTTAAACCAGTTATCTCTTGTAATTCCTTTGGTAATCGTTGGAATCACTAAAATCTCTGTATCAGGGAATAAAATCTGATAATAAAGCTTACTTCTTCTTGCATGATATGCCTGACAGCAAAGAAGCGCTCTCTTCACTTCAATTCCTCTCTCATCAAGCAATTTTCTTGTATTGATCGCGTTCTGATAGGTGTAGGTTGCCTCACGCTCTTTGATAATCGCTTCTTCCGGCACCCCTTCTTCCATCATCAGATGTGCAAAATAATCACTCTCTGTCTCAAATTTGTCTACGATACTATGACCAGTCCATTTCGCATATTTTCCGGAAGGAATCAAAAGAGAGGCATAGCCTTCCAGATACAGTTTTGCTGCAGTCTTTGCAAGGCTGCCTTCTTCCGAGCCCGGAACAAAAATCACATCTGCCTTCCTCGGTTCATCTTCTAAAAAGATAAAATTTGTCATTTCTTCCAGAAATTTTGTCATAAGATTCCACTCTCCGCAATCGCTTTTACAGCTTCTTCAATCACTTCCACCGGGTAAACCAACGCAAAGCGAACATATCCTTCTCCAAGGCTTCCAAACGCAGTTCCAGGTACCACAATCACTCCTGATTTTTCCATCAGCTCCAGTACGAATTTTTCACTGCTGTCAAAATTTTCAGGAATCTTTGCCCACACAAACATGCTTCCCTGGCTGTCCGGTACATTCCATCCGATTTTACGAAGACCGCCACAAAGTGCTTTGTTTCTTCTCTCATACTCCGCACACTGTTTCTTCACCATATCCTGCGGACCAGTCAGTGCTGCCACTGCTGCCATCTGAATCGCCGGGAAAATACCATAGTCAATCTGAGAACGTACTTTTTTAAACTGAGAAATAATTTCTGCATTTCCCACTGTAAAAGAAATTCTCATGCCAGTCATATTGTAAGTTTTAGACAGAGAATAAAATTCGATTCCTACCTCTTTTGCACCTTCGTATTCCAGGAAAGATTTTCCTACGCGTCCGCCATACACGATGTCTGCATAAGCATTGTCATGAAGCACAATGATATTGTATTTCTTCGCAAATGCAATGAGCCCTTCATAAAAAGCATCATCTGCCACAGCGCAGACCGGATTCAGCGGATAAGACACCACAATCATTTTTGCCTTTTTCGCCACCTCTTCCGGAATGTTTTCAAACTTCAGCATATAATTATCTTCCGGATAAATCGGATATTCATAAATCTTTGCATCACAGAACATCGGTCCAATAGAGAAAATCGGATATCCCGGGTTTGGTACTAATACAAGATCGCCCGGATCACAAAGTGCCCATCCAAGATGTGCCATGCCTTCCTGTGAACCATACACAGTCATAATTTCGTTTTCTTCAAGCGTCACATTAAAACGCTTTTTATAATAATCAATCATTGCCTGCACAAGTTCCGGCTTATCATCAATGGCATATTTGTAATTCTGCGGATTCTTGCAGGCTTCCTGCATCGCCTCCATGATATGTGGAGCCGGCTGAAAATCTGGTGTACCAATAGAAAAGTTATACACCTTCATTCCTTTATTTAACAGTTCTTTTTTCTTGTCATTCAAAGTATTAAAAATCCCACCCTCAATAGAGTTTGACTTTTCTGAAAATTCTAAGTTCATTTTTCATTCTCTCCTCAGTCATTCACACATTCTGTCCACAAATCAGCGAACAGTACATATTTCTACAATTCTAGTACAAAAAAATATTTCCGTCAATTTATTTTCGCCTTGCTAGCACTTAAGAAGTATGGTAGATTACTTGTAGACAATTGTTGGAGATTTCCAACAATCCAGGGCAGATACCCAACACTTCTCTGCCCGACAAATCTAAGGAAAGTTTGAGGACAGAAATTATGGCAGAAAGAACAGATGCATGTGGAAGCTGCACAGGCGATTGCAGCTCATGTGGCACAAATGATATTACAGTAACAGTCAACATGGACGACGGCAGCGTTGTAGAATGTGCGATTCTCACAATCTACGAAGCAGGCGGAAAAGACTACATCGCACTCCTTCCATTAACAGAAGAAGGTGAAGCTGACGGAAGTGAAGTTTACTTATACCGTTACACAGTCACAGATGATGGCCCAATGTTAGAAAACATCGAAAGTGATGACGAATACGAAATCGCAGCTGACAGATTCGATGAAATGTTAGACGAATTACAGTACGAAGAAGATCTCGGAAGCGAATAATATCAAAAACAATATACCGCGGAATAGCTTATAAAAGCGGCTCGAGGTTTCACTTGACCTTGCCTTCTTTTATAAGCTATTCCGCGGTTATTTTTGTTCTCCCGTAAACTCTTTCACAAACCTTGAAATCTCCAATGTCTTATGAAATCTTTCCTTCACAGAAAAAATATACAATAGTTCTTTTGCTCTTGTCATCGCCACATAAAACAATCTGCGTTCTTCTTCGATTTCCTCTTTCATCACCGCTTTCTGATATGGCGTAATCCCTTCATTCGCCTCTGGGATAAATACAATCGGAAACTCCAGCCCTTTGCTGGAATGCATCGTACAGAGAATCACGCCATCCTGTTTCTCTCTGTCTCTCTGCTGTTTTTCCAAATTTTCTGCATATTCTTCGATATGCTTCTGCCATTCTTCCAATGTCTCATAGCCTTTTGCCGACTCCTGAATTTCCTCCAAAACCTCCAGCAGTTCCTCAACCTTCAGCTTATGATCTAATGCATAATCTCTTAAATATTGTTCATACCCAATGACATGTCGAATGTAATGAATTGCCCCATACAGATTCATATTTTTCAACATTTTTAAATCATGCTGTAAGGTTTCAATCCTGTCACACATCCATGGCTTTTCTTCGTAATACTGCAGCATCACGTCCCAACTAATGATCTCATCCTCCAGGCATTCCCTGCTGATATATCGAAGCGGCTTATTGAGCACCTGCAGCAGATCACTTCGCCTGTTAGAGCCTTTTCCAAGCTTTAAATACGTCATCACATTCTTCGCAATCCAATGATCATAAAGATTGGGAATCGCATCCTTCATCTGAAATGGAATATTATATTCCATTAATTTTTCCGCAAATGCCCCCGGTTGACGGTTCGTTCTGCAAAGAATCGCGATATCACTATATTTTCCACCCTGCTTATGATAATAGAGAATTTTCTCAATCATGCAGTCATATTCTTCTTTTTGATTGTCAAAAACTGCTGTAATGACGGGATTTCCCTCTGCTCTCGCAGCCTTGATTTCTTTCGCAAAACGATTCTCATTATGATCGATCACTTTGATTGCGGAATCCACAATCTGCTTTCTGGAACGGTAATTGGTATCCAGTAAAATCCGTTCTGCTCCCGGATAATCCCTCTCAAATCCAAGCATGATTTCCGGTCTCGCTCCACGAAAACGATAAATAGACTGATCATCATCGCCCACCATAAAAAGATTATTCTTAGGTGACGCAATCAGCTTCATAATATCGTACTGCAGCTGATTCATGTCCTGCGTTTCATCAATCAAAATATACTGATATTTGTTTTGCCATGCACGCAGAATATCTTTTCTCTGACTCAAAAGTTCATAAGTATATACCAGCATATCGTCAAAATCTATCTGATTCTGACGACGAAGCATATTGTCATACTTTTGATACAATTTGCGAAATGCATTTGTATCACAGGACAATGCCACATATTCCAGAATATTTTTTCGCTCATTCTTTACGCGACTGATCTCTCCGGTAATATTCTGAATAAACTCTGCCTCATCCTCGATTTCCAGATTCATATGCGATATTTCTTCTTTAAAAAATCGATTTCTCTGCTCTTCTCTGATAATATTGTCGGCTGAATATCCATAGGCATGTCTCAGGATTCCAAAGAAAACTGCATGAAACGTCCCAAAACTGACTGTCACATACTTTCGGTCTGTCATCGCAAAAAATCGCTGTTTCATCTCCATGGCTGCCGCCTTGGTAAATGTGATTACCAGAATATTCGAAGGGTCCACATTATGCTCCTCGATCAAATATTTTGTTCGATATGTAATTACTCGGGTCTTTCCACTTCCGGGACCTGCCAGCACCAGCGCCGGACCTTTGAAATGCTCGATTGCGCGCATCTGCCCCTCGTTAAAGTTTTCTCCCATTCCTACTCCTCAAAATAAAATTTATTTTACAGAAATGAATACGACCACGTCATCTTCCTGAATAATCGTCTTTCCATCCGGAATGATTGGCTGATTCTCTCTAATGATCATTGCGATCAGTTTATTCTTCGATATTCTTAATTCGCTGATTGCCTTGTTACACCAGCTATCGTTTTTTCCAATCATTCGCTCTTCCAGCTTTTCACTTCCACTTGGGTTATATGGAGGAACGCTTAAAATGATATCGTCCCCTGCCAAAATCAGAGTATCCCCCTTCGTAATAATGCTCTGTCCATTTCTTTTGAGCATCAGCGCAAGGGAACCCGTTGGCATTGTAACATCCTTCACAAGCTTATTTTCCCAGTTATGTCCTGCCGGAATATTCATTTTCATCAACTGGAATGCGGTTTCTTCCTGATAATCATTAAATGTCTTACGAACATCAGCGTTATCATCTACCATATTCAGTTTTTTCGCTACAGTCGGCAATAAGGTTCCCTGAATCGCAACAGAAAATAGGGATACCATGAACACAATATGGAACAGATCCTGTTTCATAGAAACACCTGCTGCAACTGCGGTAATGGCAAACACGGAAGAAGAGGCTCCTCGAAGTCCTGCCCAGGCAATTAAACCGCATTGACTCCAACTACATTTCAAAGGTTTTAATAATACAGTGATTGCCACGGGTCTTGCAACCAAAGTAATGATCATTGCCACTGCCAAAGCTGTCGGAATAATTCCCGGCATCTCGTGAGGAGTTGTCAAAAGACCAATTAAAAAGAAAATCAAAATCTGTGCCAAACTTGTCACACCATCAAAAAACGGAATCAATTCCTGTTTCTTACGAATTCTGTGATTTCCTGTATAAATACCATATAGATAAACACTCAGATATGCGTTTCCACCTAAAAACGCAGTCAATGCATAACAGAACAACACCGATGCGATCATATAAATCGTATCCTGTCCATCTGCAACCAGATTCGTTTTCATTAGAATATATAATGTGAATTTCGCAAACACAATTCCAACCAAAACACCCATGATGAGCTGAATTGCAATTGTTCCAAATACATTTCCAAATCCACCTGTTGTTGCAACACTCACTGCAATAATTGTTAAAAGATAGGACACAGGATCATTACTACCACTTTCTACTTCCAAAATGGATGCCGTACCGTCTTTTAAGTTCAATTTATGCTTTCTTAAAATCGCAAACACACTGGCAGCATCAGTAGAAGAAAGTACTGCACCGACAAGAAAACTCTCTGCCAAAGGAATTTTTAAAAGAATTCTGCACAAAAGTGTTGTAATTCCAGCAGTAATCACGACGCCCAATGTTGATAACAAAATCGACTTCCCTGCAACTGATTTTGCAGCCTGCCATTTTGTATTGAATCCACCATAAAACATAATAAAAATCAGGGCAATGGAGCAGATGTTTTCTGCCAGTTTAAAGTCATCAAATGGAATCTTTAAAATACCGTCACTTCCAAACAGCATCCCGATAAACATAAAGAAAATCAGGGCAGGCATTCCAAATTTATCTGAAAACTTTTCCACCAGTACACAAAGCAAAATTACCGTTGCAACCAATAAAATCAAAATATTCATAATCTTTCCCCTTTCTGAATATTTTTCATCATAACACAAGAATCAGTTAAATAGAAATTAAATATTTACTCTCTTATCGGAAAAGTGTTTCCGATAAATTGGAAGTTTTTATTCTCCTATTTTTTTCAAAGTATCTTTACGAACCTCTTCTCTTAATTCTTTAAGATATTCAGAAAAGGCAACTTTATCATCCGAATACGTTTTATTTAGTTCATATTCTTTTGGTATCCAAGTTGATAAATCTGATATGTTATGTTGAATTAGAGCTTCTAAGCCATCGATAGCTTTATATATCTTAGCCTCAATTGTTTCTCGTTTTTTCATTTCATCATATAAATCTATCATTTCAGCAGCATAGTATTCCGGCAAAGTTTTTACCCAATTGTATAATAATACTTCTTCTATCTGTTCGTTAGCAGATGTCTTTTCAAATGTAGGAATGTCACCAGTAAATGCTTCGCCCAAATCGTGGATAATACACATTTTTATGACCTTATCCATATCGACTTCTGGAAATTCATCTTTCATAAAGAAAGCCATTAATGTCATCATCCAACTATGTTCAGCAACACTTTCATGCCTACCATTTTTAGTATAGCAATGTCGAGTTGCATCTTTTAGTCTTTCTGCAATGCTTAATGCATTTATTAATTTTCTAGCATCCATATTTCTCCTCCACATTAATTGGCTTTGTACCATCAATTTTGATGACGGGGCAATCCAAAGTCTGTAACCAATTTTCAACATAATCTTCAGTTCTGGATTCGACCATCTGTAAAAAAGATTCCTCTTGTTTATATAAGTCTTTCAACTTCGTCACGAGGTTTTGGATTTGTGTATGGCTCATTTGCATCGGTCCTGGAAAAGAATAAATTTTCATTATCAATAAAATGAAATCCAATCTCTTTTGCTAATGCTCTGCCGATTGTGCTCTTTCCACAACCATTCAAGCCACATATCTGAATGCCTATTCCCATGCAGTTACACCCTTCAGATTCAAAGTTGCTGTTACCTTCTACATTTTAACACGGACACATAATTCAGAAAAGGGAGAATATTTATAATCAATGCAAAAAGGGGATGATACTTTCGTATCATCCCCAAGCTTTATATACCTTCAAAACTTCATATTA
>CAZYUZ010000039.1:0-12802 GCA_964650775.1 uncultured Lachnoclostridium sp.
ATGACTTTTATAAAGTGTATGGCTACGCCTGTTTTTATAAGTCAGATGCCGAAAAAGTAGATGAGATTAAAGCAGATGATATTACGATTACATATGTAACAAGGAAATTTCCAAGAGAGATGCTGAAAAAATTGCGAATGACTAGAAACTTGCAGGTTGTAAAATTCGATGAAGGAATTTATCATATAAGTGGAGACATATTTCCAATTCAGATTATTCACACTGCAAAATTATCAAAAGAGAATAATTTTTGGTTACGAAATCTGACAAATGATTTGAAAGCGAAGAAAGACGCTCAGATTCTTTTGGAAAAATATAACGAAAGACAGCAGGAAAATTTATATCAGTCCATAATGGACATTATTGTAAAGGCAAATCTAGAGTTGTTCGAGGAGGTAGATGACATGTGTGACACAATAGGAAAAATCATTCCGGGAGTCGGTGGA
Organism: uncultured Lachnoclostridium sp.; assembly: GCA_964650775.1. Lineage (GTDB taxonomy): Bacteria > Bacillota > Clostridia > Lachnospirales > Lachnospiraceae > HGM12587. The sequence continues at coordinate 447 of CAZYUZ010000039.1, forward strand.
TTTTTCGGAAAGAACAGCGACAGATCACCTAACGAAGTGCAGGTTGTTGAGTTTTATCCGGCGATGACTCACAATACAGAGACAGTAAAAACTACCTACATAGAAATCGAACAGGTAAAGAAAACGAATGCCATCGTATTGTCCCGTCCAATCTGGATGTGGGGCGGTGAAATGGGCGTAAATGAATACGGAGTATGCATCGGTAACGAGGCGGTATTTACCAAAGGAAAATATGGGAAAGAAGCTCTTACAGGTATGGATATGCTTCGTCTTGCATTGGAACGCAGCGCGACTGCCAAGGAAGCTTTAGATTGTATCATTGCCTTGCTGGAAAAATATGGCCAAGGTGGTAATTGCGGCTATGACCATGATTTCTATTATGATAATAGTTTCCTGATCATGGATAGAAAGGAAATCTTTCTGTTAGAAACTGCAGGAAAAGACTGGGTGTATAAAAGGACAGAATGTGGAGCCATTTCTAACCGATTATCTATTGGAACAGATGGGGAAGTCTATAGTGAAGGCGCATGCGATTTTGCAAAAAAGCACACAGAGATTGTTTATTCGACGTTTTCAAAAGCTGCGAAAAGACGATGTCTGACCATGGAAGCATTGGAAAATGTAAAATGTGTAGAAAATATATTCCAGGCACTTCGTCAGCATGAACATACAGACGAACCATTTGGTAGAGGCAGCGTAGGAAGCCCATGTATGCATTATGGAGGTCTCGTTGGGGATCATACAACACAGTCCATGGTGGTAGAATTACCGTCAGATGGAGAAATGAGGATTTGGATTACAGGTACATCTCTGCCATGTGTTTCCATATTTAAACCTTATGCCTTTGGACCTGACTGTACGACTACAAAGGATTATTGGATGAGTGCAGAACGATTTCGAAGAAAGCTTCTGGGATATCAGATTCCAAAAGCATACTATGAAGAACGTGATTTGATAGAAAAAGAACTGATATCTCTGAGTCCAACAACTACGACAGAGAATATGCATGATTTAAGCATAAATGCGTTGAAAAAAGAAACGGTTTTTTATGACAAATGGGAAGGACAGAAGCTGGAATGCTGTAAGACCTCATTTATCTTTAGAAACAACTGGAAAAAGAAGAATATGGAATTGAAGTAGAAGGGGCTCGTAAAATGTCGATTGAAAGAGTAAAAGAATATTTTGGAAAATATAACATGGCAGACCGCATCCAGGAGTTTGATGTATCCAGTGCAACTGTAGAACTGGCAGCACTGGCATTGAACTGTGAGGGCTGTCGCATTGCGAAATCGCTGAGTTTTAAAGTGGAAGACAAACCAATTGTGATCGTGGTAGCAGGAGATGCGAAAGTTGACAATGCAAAGTATAAGCATCAGTTTGCCACAAAAGCAAAAATGCTGACCGTAGAAGAAGCAGTAGAACTGATTGGACATGCAGTGGGCGGCGTATGTCCATTTGCGGTAAATGAAGGGGTGACTGTGTATTTGGATGAATCCTTAAAAAGATTTGATACTGTATTTCCAGCTTGCGGAAGCAGCAACAGTGCCATCGAGCTTACCATTGAAGAATTAGAGACCTATTCCGGCTATACAGAATGGATAGATGTTTGCAAGGGCTGGTAAGTATTTAACTGATATTAAGCAAGAATTCTCCCATCCTCTGCCGGTATCCTCTGCAGGTGGTGAGATGAATTGCAAAAATAAAAAAATAGCACAGAACACTTGTTCTACATGCGGAAATGTGATATAATAAGTTCAGTCGAAGAATGAAAAAAATAATATCTTTTTCATTCAAGCGAAAGTAATTGGAAATTCTAGGGATTAGTATGAACTAATTGACATAAAAAACATAGAATGCTAATATAAAAATGTACTCTGACACCAAAATATTGCATTGAGGTGAAAGACACAATTTACATGAATATATTGGCTATCATCAAGGGGCATACTGTCCCAATATAGTATTGTATTTAATGGAGTTGCGTCGGCAGATGCAACTCTAATTTTATTTCAGGAGGAAAACATGGAAACACGCGTAGCAGTCATCAGCATTATTGTTGAAAACCCGGAGGCAGTTCACGAAGTGAATGAAATTTTACATACTTACGGAGAATATATCATTGGGCGTATGGGTATCCCATACCGTTCGAAAGGTATTAACATTATCAGTATCGCTATGGATGCACCACAAGATGTTATCAGTGCATTGTCAGGTAAAATTGGCAAATTAAAAGGAGTCAGCTCCAAGGCGGCTTATTCCAATGTGACAGGTAAGTAATGGGCTTGGCGAAAACAGGCAGACTGCCTGTAGGATGGAAAATTGTACTAATCATTCTGCCAATCGTAACCGCCCTGATAGCCCTTGGAATCGGGCGTTACCTCATATCTCCGGCAGAAGTGGTGGAAGCAATCGCAGGTCGTTTTACCGGAAACTACGAGATTTCCGAAATGGCATATAAAACTGTATGGAATCTTCGAATTCCAAGAATTTTACTCGCATTATTAGTTGGTGCAGGCTTATCAACTGCAGGCTGTGCATTCCAGAGTTTATTTGCCAATCCATTGGCAACACCGGATACTTTAGGAGTAGCCAGTGGCGCAAGCTTTGGTGCAGCCCTAGGAATTTTACTTGGGCTTGATATGCTTGGCATGCAGATGACGTCCTTTGCAATGGGAGCGTTAGCTGTGACACTTACCTGGCTTGGCGGTTCTGGAAAAGGCAGAGGATTAAGCTCTGTAGTACTTTCTGGTATCATGATGGGCTCATTGTTCAATGCACTGGTATCTTTGGTGAAATATGTAGCAGATGCAGAAACTCAGCTCCCAGCCATTACTTATTGGCTGATGGGTGGATTAAACAGTGCAGGATATCGAAGTATAATGTTTGGAGCACCGGCAATTCTAATTGGAATCATAGTGTTATATATCATTCGCTGGAGAATGAATCTGCTCCCATTGTCAGAAGATGAAGCGAAATCTTCAGGAATCAATATTTATACCCTTCGAATTGTAACCATTATCTGCGCTACCATGATTACCGCATCCTGCGTGTCCATGTGTGGTCAGGTCGGCTGGGTAGGGCTTCTCATTCCGCATATGTGCCGAATGAAATTTGGAAGCAATCATTTATCTCTGATTCCGGCATCTATCAGCTTTGGAGCGACCTTTATGGTCATTGTAGACACTGCGGCAAGAACCATGACAGCCTCAGAAATTCCAGTGTCCATTCTGACCGCCATCATCGGCGCACCATTCTTTATTATTCTGATGAGAAAAAGCGGAGGATGGCAGTTATGAGATTAAAAGTCGAGAACGGCAGCTTTTATTACAAAAAGAATATGCCAATTTTTGAAAATATCAATTTTGAAGCAAACGAAGGTGAAATCCTTGCGATTTTAGGTCCGAACGGTGCCGGAAAGACAACGATGCTCCGTTGTATCACGGGGATGCTCAAATGGAGAGGCGGAAAGAGCCTCCTGGATGGAGAGGACATTGCTGCCATGTCTCCGAGAAATCTTTGGAGCAAGATGGCATATGTGCCACAGGCAAAATCGGTTTCCTCTGCATATACTGCACTGGAAATGGTACTGCTTGGACGTAGCAGCCATCTGAACATATTTGAAGCACCAAAACAGCAGGATGTAGACAAAGCCATGGAAGTGTTGGAGTTTTTAGGAATTTCCCGCCTGGCGGATAAGAAATGTTCGGAAGTCAGCGGTGGAGAGCTGCAGATGATCTTGATTGCAAAAGCTTTGGCATCAGACCCGAAGGTGCTCATCTTAGATGAGCCGGAATCAAATCTGGACTTTAAAAATCAGCTGGTGGTACTGGACGCCATGAGTAATCTGGCAGCCCGCGGGATGACTTGTATCTTTAATACCCATTATCCTGCCCATGCATTACAGAGAGCTCAGAAAGCACTTATTTTGTCCAAAGGCGGAAACTATGTTTTTGGTGAAACGGTTTCTGTGGTGACAGAAGAAAATATCCGTGATGCTTTTGGTGTAGATGCGATTATCGGTGAGATTGAAACGCCGGGAAATCTGCTGAAAAATGTGGTGCCGCTGAACATCGCGGAGAACAGGAGAGAAGAGAAAGTTTTAAACGAAGACAAACGCTGTATTGCTTCAATTACAATCATCGCAAACAGCAACGAAATATCCGACAAAATCAATGGGTTACTTCACGAATACAGTGAACTGCTTATTGGACGAATGGGGATGCCCTACCGTGAATGCGGTTTATACATCATAAATATGACCTTAGACGGTCAGGAATCAAAGATTACTGAACTGTCCCATAAATTAAATATTTTACCGGGCGTCAGTGTCAAAACCACCTTTGCAAAGGGGGATTTTGACGATTTACAAAAGATGGAGAATGAAAAAAGTGAAAAATCAGGAGCTTATTTGGAAGCTGAATAAGGAACATTCGCTGGAAATGGCAGAATGGGAACAGCTTCTAGCAACCTATACAAAAGAAGATTTGGAATGTGCCACAAAACTTGCACAGAAGATTGCTGTCGAAACTTTCGGTAAAAATATTTACTTTCGCGGAATTATTGAATTTTCAAATTTCTGCAAATGTGACTGCTATTACTGTGGCATCCGAAAGAGTAACAAAAACTGCCAGAGATATCGTCTGGAGCCGGCAGATATTTTAGAATGCTGTGCGGAAGGCTATGAAAATGGCTTTCGAACCTTTGTATTGCAAGGGGGAGAAGACGGCTGGTTTAGTGATGAGCGTATGAGCGAAATCGTTCGGGAAATCAAGGAACAATATCCGGACTGTGCAGTGACCTTATCCCTTGGTGAAAGAAGTTATGAATCTTACAAAATGTTAAAAAAAGCAGGAGCAGACCGTTATCTGCTTCGACACGAGACTGCAGATGCAGAGCATTTTGGCAAGCTTCACCCAAAAAGCCAGACATTGGATAGCCGAGTGCAGTGCTTAAATGATTTGAAAGCCTTAGGGTATCAGACTGGCTGCGGTATCATGGTTGGTACACCGGGACAGACACCGGAAATCATTGCAAAGGATATGAAATTCATGGAAACATTTCAGCCGGAAATGATTGGTGTTGGTCCATTTTTACCACACAAAGATACGCCATTTAAGGATGAAAAAAAAGGAAGCGTAGAACTTACATTATTTATCCTGGCTCTTTGCAGAATTATGCTGCCAGAGGTTTTGTTACCAGCGACTACGGCTCTTGGTACATTAGAAACAGACGGAAGAAAACAGGGAGTTTTGGCAGGCTGCAATGTGGTGATGCCAAATTTATCTCCGATTTCAGTACGAAAGAAATATATGCTTTACGATGAAAAAGCAGGTACAGATCTGACTGCTGCAGAGGGCATCGCCCTTCTGACACAGCAGATGAAAGAAATCGGTTATGAAGTGATGGTTGATCGTGGGGATGCGATTCTAAAAACCGTTACTTCAGACAACAGAGGAAAGGAAAAACAATGATTAAACTTGCAGTTTACGGAAAAGGTGGGATTGGAAAATCTACCACCGTGTCGAACCTTTCAGCAGCACTTAGCGACATGGGCTATAAGGTCATGCAGATTGGTTGTGATCCGAAAGCAGATTCTACAGTCAGTCTTCATGGAAAAGAGAAAATGACAACAGTGCTGGAACTGGTACGTACAAAGAAAAATGACTTTACACTGGAAGATATGGTGACGGAAGGCTATGGCGGCGTCATCTGTGTGGAAGCAGGCGGTCCAACACCGGGGCTTGGCTGTGCCGGACGAGGCATCATTGCGGCGCTGGAAAAGCTGGCGGAGAAAGGTGCTTATGAAACCTACAAGCCGGATGTGGTGATTTATGATGTTCTTGGGGACGTTGTCTGCGGTGGATTCTCTATGCCGATGCGTGGCGGCTATGCGGACAAAGTATTTGTCATTACTTCCGGAGAAAATATGGCGATTCATGCAGCGGCAAATATTGCTATGGCGATTGATGGTTTTAAAGGGCGCGGTTACGCAGGTCTTGGCGGTATTATTTTGAATCGCAGAAACGTAAAAGATGAAGAAGCGAAAGTTGCTGAACTTGCAAAAGATATCGGATCAGAAATTATCGGAACGCTTAGCAGAAGCGATACAGTGCAGGAAGCTGAGGATTTGGGAAAAACAGTGGTAGAAGCATTTCCTGACAGTGAAATGGCAGGAGAGTATCGCGTGCTGGCAAAAGAAATCTTAAAAATCTGTGGGGTAAACGAATGTTAAAACGAGTAAACGAACCAGTGGTGCGAAAACTGGAGGGAATCGAAATTGCAGGTGCAAATTTCCCTACACCGTTTGCATCCGGGCTTGAATATGCCACACCAGCCAGAGGAACGTGGAATATTGTGCATACGGGGATGCTCATTCCTGAAGCACATGAAATATTCGTCTGCGCGGCAAGCTGCCTTCGTGGCGTTGTACTGACAGCCGCAGAAATGCATGCGGAAGACCGATTTTCAACAGTAGAGATTAAAGAGCATAATCTGCTGGATGGCGATATGGAAAATCTGCTGATTGAAGGTGTCAGCGATATTATCGAGAAATTACCGAAGCGTCCGCCAGCGGTCTTGGTCTATACAAGCTGTGTACATCATTTTGCAGGATGCGATTTGGATATGATGTATCGGGAACTTCGGAAAAGATTTCCTGACATTGATTTTACAGATTGCTACATGAATCCGATCATGCGAAAAAGTGGTCTGACACCGGATCAGCTCATGAGAAGCCGCTTATATATGCTTTTAAAAGAGCGTGCAAAAAATGACCGTGCGGTTGCAATTATCGGAAACGATCTGCCGACCAGAAGGACAAGCGAATTACTGCAGATTTTAAAGAGTGCAGGATTAAAGGTTCACGAAATCACTTCCTGCAAGACTTATGCGGAATATCAGGAGATGGCAGAGAGCAGCTACTATATTTCTTATAATCCTGCGGCAGTGGCGGGCGGAGAAATGTTATCAGAACGCCTTGGTGGTGAACATCTTTATGTGCCGTTTAGTTTTGACTATGAGCAGATTGATGCGGAATTTACAAAGCTTGGAAAGATTTTGGGAATAGAGATTCCGGATTTTACAGAAAAGCGAAAGGCTTGCGAAAAAGCATTAAAAGAAACATATGCGTTGATTGGAAATACACCGATTACCATCGATTATACGTATTGCACAAGACCGCTTGGTCTGGCAAAAATGCTTTTGGATGCCGGATTTCATGTGGAGAAAGTGTATGTAGATACCATCATCGGTGAAGAAAAAGCAGATTTTGAATATTTACAGAAACATTATCCGAAGTTATTGCTTTATCCAACCGTTCATTCCAGTATGCGTTTCATGGCAAGCCATGAAATGAGCGATGGACTGGCAATTGGACAAAAGGCGGCATATTTTGAAAATACAAATCATTTCGTCAATGTCGTGCAGGGCGGCGGAATGATAGGTTACGATGCAGTTCTTCATACCTTGGAACTGATGAGAGAGGCTTATCTTGAAGAAAAAGATATGCGTTCCCTGATTCAGATCAAAGGAATGGGCTGTGGATGCGGAGGTTGCGGATGAAACAGACAGCAAGAATCATTTCAACTTATTCAGCGGATACCTTTGGAGTATGCTCCGCATTATTTGAGCTTGGCGGCATGGTAATCATGCACGATGCGTCGGGCTGTAACTCTACTTATACGACCCATGATGAGCCGCGATGGTATGATATGGACAGTATGGTGTACATTTCAGGGCTTTCAGAGATGGAAGCGATCATGGGGGATGACGAAAAACTCATTGGAGATATTGTGGAGGCGGCGGAAAACCTGCAGCCGAAATTTATCGCCATTGCAGGAACTCCGATTCCAGCGATGACAGGTTTTGATTACACGGCAGTGGCAGAGCTTGTGGAAAATCGTACAGGGATTCCAACCTTTGGATTTTCAACGACTGGAATGAATACTTACGTTGCCGGTGCTTCCATGGCTTTTGAGGGGATTGCAAGAAGATTTGTGAAACGTGATGTGGAAAAGACAGCACATTTATCAGCAAATATTTTAGGTCTGACACCGCTTGATTTTTCTGTGAATGGAAGTGATACGTCTATGGTGAAATTCTTAGAAAAAGCAGGCTTTGAAATAATTTCCACGTGGGCTATGGGCAGCACGCTGGAAGAACTGATGGAAGCTGGACGCGCCAGTGTAAATCTGGTGGTATCAGCGACAGGACTGGGGGTTGCAAAGGCGCTGGGAGAAATGTTTGGAACGCCTTATGTGGTAGGAACGCCGATTGGAGCAGCTTATCAGGAAGAACTGAAAGCGGCACTGATTAATACGGTAAAAACTGATGAGGCAGAGCTGGAAATGAGTAATCTGCCAAATAGTGAAATCGCAGTCATTGGGGAAGGTGTCACATCTGTTTCCCTGGCACAGGCGATTGAGCTGGAATATGGGAAAGGTGTCAAGGTGTTATGTGCAACAGAGTGCGAAAATGGCTTATTAAGAAGAAAGGATGTATTGACTCCTAATGAGGATGATGTCATTGAAGCATTGGAAGGCATGAAAATGGTTATTGCAGACCCATTGTACCGACCAATCTGTCCGAAAGATGCCAAATTTATTCCACTTCCGGCAGAAAGCTTTTCCGGAAGAATCTATCGAAATGAAATTCCAAATCTGGTAGACAGATTTGAAGAAGCGTAATGGAGGAAGAAACATGAAATCTATGAAAAAAATTCTTTGTATGATGTTGGCGGGAACAATGATCTTATCAGCAGCTGGCTGTGGTGGAAGCAAAAAGGCAGAAGAACCAGCAGTACAGGAAGATGTTTCGACAACTGAAGAAGCAGACAAAGAAGAAGCAACTGCAAATGAAACACCGGGAACAGGTACTCATACAATTGTGGACCACTTAGGAATTGAAGTGGAAGTGCCATACGAAGTTAACCGTATCGCGGTTGGAAATATTTTACCTCTTCCAAGTGTATTGACGGTATTTTTTGATTCCGCAGAGAAAATCGTGGGAATGTCACCAAACAGCATGAGCGCTGCAGAAAACGGACTTCTGGGGGAATTATATCCGGAAGTTTTAGATGCAGAAACTGCATACATGAATGGAACAGAAATCAATCTGGAAGAACTGATGAAGCTGGAACCAGACGTTGTCTTTTACAGTGCATCCCAGCCAGACCAGGGAGAACAGCTTCGTAATGCAGGTTTTGCAGCAGTAGCGATTTCCGTAAATAAATGGGAATATAACGCAATTGAAACATTAAATCATTGGATTATTCTTCTTAGTGAAATTTTCCCGGACAATGATAAGACTGAAACTGTGGCAAAATATTCAAAAGATTATTATGATCTTGTTCATGAACGCGTAGCAGAAATTCCTGAAGAAGAAAGAGAACGCGTATTTTTCCTCTTTAAATATTCAGATACAGAAATGCAGAGTTCCGGAGAGAATTTCTTTGGACAATTTTGGGCGGAAGCCGTAGGTGCAGTGAATGTGGCAGAGGAAATAAAAACAGATAATCAGGTTACGGTAAATATGGAGCAGGTTTATGCATGGAATCCGTCAACAATTTTCATCACAAACTTTACAGCAGCACAGCCGGATGATTTATATACCAATGCAATCGGAAACTATGACTGGAGTGCCATTGATGCCGTACAGAATGAGAAAGTATTTAAAATGCCTCTTGGAATGTATCGCAGCTACACACCAGGCGCCGATACACCGGTAACACTTTTATGGTTTGCAAAGACAACCTATCCAGAACTTTTCGAAGATATTGATATCATTCAGGAAGCAAAGGATTACTACAAAGAAGTATTTGGTGTAGAATTAACAGATGCACAGGCGGCGTCTATCTTCGCACCGGAAGCTGATGCAGGAGCAGGGTTCTAGGATTCTCCATAGAATATTATACGAAGGAGGAGGAATGTTATGGGAATGAATAATACACCAGCCAGTGAACGTACACATATCGGCTTTTTTGGACGCAGGAATGCAGGAAAATCAAGTATTGTAAATGCAGTAACAGGACAGGAACTGGCAGTTGTTTCTGATGTGAAGGGAACGACCACAGACCCGGTTTATAAGACCATGGAACTGCTTCCACTGGGTCCTGTCATGATCATTGATACACCGGGCTTTGATGACGAGGGAATGCTTGGGGAGCTTCGCGTGAAAAAGACCAAGCAGGTGTTAAATAAAACGGACATCGCAGTGCTTGTAGTGGATGCCACAGAAGGATTAAAAGAATGTGACAAAGAGCTGATTGCGCTTTTTAAGGCGAAAGAAATCAACTATTTAATCGTTTATAATAAATCGGATTTATTGGACGAAATTCCAAGTGCAGGTTCACAGGAAATTTATGCCAGTGCGTTAAAAAAAGAAAATATCTTTGAGGTCAAAGAGCGCATTGCGGCACTGAAAGAGCAGAGTGCAGAAAAAAGTATTATTGCTGATAAGTTAAACCGCGGTGACTTTGTGGTTCTGGTGGTACCAATTGACAGTGCGGCACCAAAAGGCCGCCTCATTTTACCACAGCAGCAGACCATTCGAGATATTTTGGATGCCGGAGCCATGGCAATTGTAACAAAAGAGAGCGAACTGACACAGACACTGGAAGGGCTCGGTAGAAAGCCAGCCATGGTTATTACAGACAGCCAGGTATTTAAAACTGTGGCACCAATGGTTCCAAGGGACATTCCATTGACTTCATTTTCCATTTTGATGGCACGTTATAAGGGACTTCTGGATGCGGCAGTACCAGGAGCGGCAGCGATAGAACACTTAAAGGATGGGGATACGATTCTTATTGCAGAAGGTTGTACTCATCACAGACAGTGTGATGATATCGGAACAGTGAAGATTCCAAACTGGCTGCGAAAATATACAGGTAAAGATATCAAAATCGAGACTTGCAGCGGTACGGAATTTCCAGAGGATTTGTCAAAATATGCGATGGTCATTCATTGTGGCGGCTGCATGCTGAATGAACGAGAAGTGCGTTATCGTACAAAATGCGCAGTAGATCAGAATGTGCCGATTACCAATTATGGAACTTTCATTGCGTATGTAAATGGGATTTTAAAAAGAAGTTTAGAAGTTTTCCCAGAGATTTTGGAGCAGCTGGGAAATTAGATTATTTTCCGAAAAGGTCGCTGTGAGAACCAGTTCTGGAAAGAGTTAAAACTAAAATATCGTTTTCTATACAATAGACCAAAAGCCAGTCCGGCTGGATATGACATTCTCTATATCCTGACCAATTGCCGGACAGGGCATGGTCTTTGTTTTGGTCTGGTAGTGTTTCGTTTTTGAACTGATTCGTCCAAATAATCTTGAGACTCATCGTTTTAACTCCCGAAGCGCTTCCTCAACGTCAGAATATTTTTTTGACATTAGGATCTCTTGCAATTCGTTTTGCTTCCAGCATTGGTTAATACATAATCACTGCTCTGACAGGACATACCGGACTGCAGTATCCGCAGGTCAGGCATTTCTCATGGTTGACTTCTGCCAGTCCATTTTCGTTATAGAAGATTGCCCCAGCCGGGCAGGCGGCCTTACAAGAACCACACCCTTCGCAGTCTTCCTGATTGATATAAACCTTCTTTTTTGAAATATCCGGGTTGTAAGATTCATCCATGGAGCCATCCAGATAGGAGAGCAGGTCATCTACTTCTGCAATTTTTCCAAATCCAATCATGACAGAATCTATTTCTTCTTTTGAATAGATGTAATCCAACGCTTCCTGATAATGCCCGGTGAGACTTCCACCGCCAAATGCTTTCATAGAGAAAATTCCTTTTCCTGCTTTATGACATGCAAGGATAGCTTCCATCATTTCTTCTTTTGTACCAAAGTCATCGCCTTTTCGGATGCCAAGCCCCGCGTAGTTGATTAATGGAAATACAACATCCAAATCTTCCATGGAAGCAGCTGCCATGGTGATATCTACATGATGTGTAGATAATCCGATGGCGCGAACCAGTCCTTTTGCTTTCGCATCTTTTAATGCCTGCCATGCGCCAGAGCGTAATTCCAACTGTCCGGAACGTACCTCGTGCATAAGGAAAATATCAATCACATCACGCCCCATTGCTTCTCTGGCTTCTAAAATAGCCTCCATCATATTCTCATAATCCCAGCATAAGGATTTGGAGCAGATGACGACATCGTCAAATTCCCCAATTTCCAATGCCTTGCTGATGTATGGATAAGTGCGGTAATATTGTGCTGTATCTAAAAAGTTGATTCCATTTCTTAATGCATATCTGATAATTTCAGCACCTTCTTCTACTGGCAATGCTAACTGGCTTGGTCCCATTGGGAGAACACCAAAACCAGCAATGCTGACTTCGATTCCG
>CAZYUZ010000040.1:0-12674 GCA_964650775.1 uncultured Lachnoclostridium sp.
CATATGCGGATAAAGGGCATAGCTCTGGAATACCATCGCAATATCTCTATCCTTTGGTGCAACATCGTTTACGAGTTTTCCATCAATGTATAATTCACCACCACTGATATCTTCAAGACCGGCAACCATACGAAGAGTTGTAGATTTACCACAACCGGACGGACCAACAAGAACAATAAATTCTTTGTCTGAAATTTCAAGATTGAATTCCTGAACAGCAACAACACCTTCTTCTGTAACAAGAAGATTTGTTTTCTTTTCCTGCTGTGCCTGACCTTTTTTAATTTTTTTCTTTTTTTCTGTATTTGGGTAAACTTTTTTAATGTTCTTTAATGATAAGCTTGCCATTTGATAATTCCTTCCGCATTTACTGCTACTTAATTTTTTCTTTTAAAACTACGGTTTCGAGACTTCCTATTGAAATACCATCATATTTCCCTAGTAGTACTTCCATTTTCTCAGTTGGTAATGACATCTTCACCGCATGACGATTAAAGTTTTGAACAAATAAGTACTGATGTTCCGTACCATATCTGGTCGTTACCTCTACTCCTTCCGGGATATCTTCAAGTGCACCTTTGACATTTGCTGTCTCTGCAATTTTTCTATATACCTCATCATAGAATCCTTGCTCAAAATCTGCGCAAATATAATATGCATTGCCTTTTCCGTAACTGTTTTTTGTGAATGCAGGCATGCCCTGATAAAAGTCCTCTCCATAAACCGTCACTACATCCGCTGTCGAAACCTTTATCAAATCGCACAGTTTGCTGCATTTCCATATCCGTTCAAGACCCATCTCATTGTTTGGCACTGGAATTCCTACGTTATATTCCCCTTCATACAGTGCATCAATTTCAGTACTTCGAAGTCCCAGCACATCTAGAAGGTCATGAGGTGTACCACCTAAATAACACAAATCTGTTTCATCGACAATTCCTGACCAGTATGTAAGAATAAATTGTCCGCCGTCAGCTACAAACTTACGCACTCTTTCTGAAAAATCATTTCGGAACATATACAACATAGGGGCTGTTAAAATCTGATATCCGGAAAAATCCTGATCCATATCAATCACGTCTACATCCAATCCCTGTTTTCGAAATGCATAATATGATTTTTCTACTGCCTCTTTATAAAACAGTCCTTCATTTCTAGGTCCCTGCGCATCTTCCAATGCCCATCTGTTTTCCCAGTCAAACACAACTGCAACTTTCGCCTTCGTCTCTGTACCTGTAATTTCAGCCAAACGTTCTAAATCATTTCCTAAATCTGTTACTTCCTTAAAGACTCTCGTATCGTCTCCGCCGTAATGATCAATGACTGCTCCATGGAATTTTTCAGACGAACCCTGGCTTTGGCGAAGCTGAAAATACAAAACACTGTCTGAACCATGGGCGATTGCCTGAAGTGAAGCCGTATGCAGCATTCCCGGTTTTTTCAACTTGCTGACCGGCTGCCAGTTTGTCGCTGCAGGACAACTCTCCATCAGCAAGAATGGCTTTCTTTGAATGCTACGCATAATATCATGCTGCATTCCATCATCCATTGCTGTCAAATACTCTTGTTTCTTATGCCACTGAGGATAGTTATCCCAGGAAATGATGTCTACAACATCCGCAAACTTATGATAGTTAAGTCCTTTGTAATCATACATCAAATTTACGGTTGTCGGCTTAAATGAACCGGCATCTCTAACCGCCTGAATTTCATGTTTTGCAAAATCAACTGTTCTATCCGTTACAAAACGTTTCCAATCCAAATTCAAGCCATGTAAAGTCGGTTCCCCACGCTGGGAAGGACTCTCAATTTGAGAAAAATCATTATAAATATGGCTCCAGAATGTCGTTGCCCATGCACGATTCAAGTTCTCAATTGTTATGTATTTTGCCTTCAGCCACTTACGAAATTCCTTCTGGCACAATTCACAATGACACTCTCCTCCGTACTCATTAGATATATGCCATGCAATAACTGCAGGATGATTTCCGAACCTTTTGGCCAACTCCATATTTATACGGCGAGTTTTCTCTCTATAAACCGGTGATGTATAGCAGTGATTGTGTCTTAATCCGTATAGATTTCTGTGTCTGCTTTCATCAACTCTTAATACTTCCGAATATTTATCTGATAACCATTTTGGTCGCGCTCCGGAAGGAGTTGCCAAAATAACTGAAATATCATTTCGGTATAGTTTTTCAATAATCTCTTCCATCCACTCAAAATGATATTCTCCTTCTTTTGGTTCCAGCATCGCCCATGAAAAGATTCCCATGCTTACTTCATTAATATGAGCCTTCTTAAAATAAGCAATATCCTGTTCTAATATTTCCGGATGTAAGAGCCATTGCTCTGGATTATAATCTCCACCATGTAATATTTTTTGTGTATTTAAAATAGTATTCATCGTGTTCTCCTACAAATGTGCTTAATTCGTAGACTCTTTCATCTGTACTTCGTATCCCATGGTAGTTCTTGGAAGCTTCTTTTTTTCCAGCAGCAATGTATGCATCATTCTTGCTGCTTCTTTCCCCAATGCTTCTACATCATAATTAACACATGTAATTGGTGGGGTCCACGCTTCAAGAATCGGACTGTTATGCAATGAAGCAACTTTGATTCCTTGTGGTATGGATATATGGCGTTTCTGCATTATTCGAAGTACTGTTAAACAAATATTATCATCCATGCAAATGATAGCATCCATGTTTGCCCCCAATATTTTCTCTATTGCAACTTCTGCAATATCCTCCGAATCTGTACCATAGAAAACAAAGTCCTGATTCAGTACCATATAATTATCCACATGAGCATTCATGAGTCCCTGTAGTCTTCTTCGATTGATCGGCTGCTTTTCTTCTGCGCACATAACCGCCATTTTATAGCATCCCTTATGAATTAGGGAACTGATTAAATCATACGTTGCACGCGCATTATCAGCCCCCACCTGCACGATTTCCGAATCCTCAATGTCTCCAATCAACACAAAAGGGACTCCTTGCTCTTTTAAATAGTTTATTTCCTCCACATTTTCAACACGTCTGGATAAAATCACGCCATCCATCACATGATCTTCCACAGCCTTTTTTAGATAGGATATGTTTTTTGCGCTTATCTTAATTGGTATTACCTGAATACCTCGAATTGAAAAAAAATCATACACACTAAAAAAAACGTGTTGAAAATATGGCATAAATACAAAGTTTCCTTCTTCCGGAACTGTAACAGCAATAATATTTGTCGTGGTATCAGTATAGTGTTTTTCTCTTGTATTCGGAACCAATTGTTTATCTACAAGATAGTCCAGCACTTCCTGTCTTGTTTCTTCTGAAACACGTCCATTTCCGGATAATGCCCTTGATACAGTTGATACTGACATTCCCATATCCTTGGCTATCCTACTAATGTTTACTTTATTTTTCACAATATATTATAACTGCTCCTTTTAACTCTGATTCGTTATTTTACTGCTCCTGTGATACCTTCTACGAAATTCTTCTGTAACGCAAAGAATACAATCGCTGTTGGAATTGTTGTGATTAATACTGCGAGCATCAGCATACCGTAATCTGTTACATAACCAGAAATCAGGTTTGAAATCAACATTGGCATTGTCTGTGTCTGGTCAGTAGACATAATAACTTTTGCCCATAAATAGTTGTTCCATGCATTCATAAATGTTACAACTGCTGCTGCTGCATATGTAGATCTCGTAACAGGCATAAACATCTGGAAGAAAATTCTGATTTCTCCCAGGCCATCGATTCTTGCTGCTTCAATAATTTCTCTTGGGAAGGACTTCGCACCTGTTCTAAACATCATGATCAAAAGAGGGGTCGCAATTGAAGGAAGCATAAATCCGACTGCTTTATTTAATAATCCCGCGCTTGAATACATCTGGAATAACGGAATCATCAATGCAACGAAAGGAACCATCATTGTCATCAAAACAACTGCATAAATGAGTTCTTTCCACTTGCTTCTGTAAATTTCAAAGGCATATCCTGCCATGGAGCTAATTAACAGTGCCACTACAGTTACGAGTAAAGAGTATTTACAGGAGTTCCCAAAGCTGCTCCAAACCGGCTGCAATGATACCAGGTTACGATAATTTTCAAATAGATTTACACCTACAGTTAATTTTCCTGCAATTACATCCACACTCTTGTTGGTTGCTGCAATAATCATCCATACCAATGGGAAAACAGAAAGAATAGAAGCAATCACAAGAAAAGCATATTTTACAACTGTACCTATCTTTCTAGTCATCCTTTTCACCCACTTTCAACTGAATTATTGCCAAAACTGCTACCATGATCAAAATTACAAATGCCATCGCAGATGTATAACCAAAGTTTGGAACGCCCATAAACGCCTGATTATAAATATAGTGAGACATTGTCATTGTAGATGTTCCCGGTCCTCCGAATGTAAGGTTTACTGATTCATCAAACAACTGAAGTGTTCCGTTTGTAGACATAATCGCAGTCATCAGAATTGTTGGTTTTAATAAAGGAACCGTGATTCTGGTAAATGTCTGGAATGGTGTAGCACCGTCGATTTTTGCAGCTTCGTATACCGAATAATCAATATTCTGTAAACCAGCAAGGTAAAATACCATGTTGTATCCTGTCCATCTCCATACTAACGCCAGGATGATAATTGCTTTTGCTGCTGTTGCATTTGACAAGAAGTTAAACGCCTCATCCAACACACCTATTTTAAGTAAGATACTATTGATAAAACCATCTGTTGCAAACAGAGATCTAAAAATAATCGCATAGGATACCAGTGATGTTGCACATGGTAAAAAGATTGCAGTTCTAAAAAGACCTCTGCATTTTAATGCTCTGTCATTAAGAGCTGAAGCAAGTACCAATGCAAGCACCAACATGATCGGAACCTGAATGATCAGATAAACGATACAGTTCTTTAAAGACTGAATGAATACCTTATCTTTAAGAATTCTGGTATAGTTTGCCAGCCCGGCAAATGACATATTCTGTCCTGCACCTGTCTGAAAAGATGTCATCAATGCTTTAAATGCAGGATAAATACTGAATGTCAAAATCAGAACAATGGCTGGAGCCAACAGAACCCAGCTGCTTCTGTTCTGCTTCTGAGCAAAATTAGCTTTATTTTTCATATTGTCAGTAACCTCTTAGTTTAAAGACTATTGCATTTTAAATTCTACTGTTTCTTTTGCTGTCTGAAGTTCTGCATCAATATCAGCACCTGCCATTACGTTTGCTAACAGTGTATATAATGCAGTATTTGCTTCTGTATAGTAAACGCCAAGATTTACTGCCGGTACTTTGCTGGAGTAGGCAGAAAGAAGTGTGTACACCTGCTGTCCGCCGTAGAATTCCTGTGGTTCTGCATATACATCACTTTCACTTGCCGGTAACCATGTAGCTAATGCGCCTGCACCTGGAAGGATTGTATCATATAATTCTGTGCTTCCTGCAAATGTGCTGTTTAAGAAATCAATTGCAAGATCAACGTTATCACAGTTTGCTGTAACTGCCCATGTAGATCCCCCCTGGTTTGTATAGTTTGTAGCATTTGCTACGCCTGGAAGCGATGGGTAGTTTGTAATTGCCCAATCTCCTGCTGTATCTTCTGCTGTCTGAATAGAAGCCATGATCCAACATCCGTTTAATGTACCGCATGCTTTACCGCTTGTGAATGTTGCAATGTATTCATCCCAGCTGTTTACAATCTGCATAACTTTGGCATCTGCCAGTTCTTTGTAAATTTCGATACACTGTTTTAATACTTCATTGTCTGTAAAGAATACGCTGCCGTCTTCGTTCCATGTAGAAACACCTGCTGACTGAAGCATCTGATAAATAAAGTCAGAGCTTGCTGCCTGAACGGACATTAAAGAATATCCTGTTTTTGCGTATACATCTTTACCAATTTCAAGAAAACGGTTCCAGTCGATGTCTGTTAAATCTTCGATTGTGTATCCAGCCTCTGCAAGGATATCTGTTCTGTATGCTGCGATTGCAGTTCCGTTATCAAATGGAACACCATAGTTCTTTCCATCCACTACAGAAGCACTTACTTTACCTGCTGCAAACTGCGAAAAATCAACGCCTGAATCTGTGATGTCGAGGAATAAATCAGGATATGTAATTACATATTTCTGATATGCAAAATCCTGCATCAGGCAAATGTCTGGAAGCTGATCATAGTTTCCTGAACCTACAATTGTACCGAGTTTTGTCTGAACATCATTCCAGCTCACTTCTGTAACTTCCAGTTCGAATTCCGGATGATCTGCTTTGTAAATTTCAGCAGCTTCTTCCATTGCATAGATGTTGAACGCCTGATCCCATGCCCAAACTGTCAGCTTGTTTGGATTTGCTGCTTCCTCTGATGATGACGATTCTTTTGCACCACCACATCCTGATAACATTGTAAGTACCAATGTCATTACAAGAAAAATTGCTAATACTTTCTTCTTCATTTATTTTTCCTCCTTTTTTAGTCTCCACGGACTATATGGTACTTACAATTTTAATTCTCTATGTTTTCTAAAAGTTTTAATTTTGGGCACAAAACTTACATTTTTTGCATCTTGCGCAAAACATCTTGCGCAAATTATTGCGTTTTCAATTATATTTCTTGCTTTTGCATAGTTTTCCTCTTTTTATTTTGCGTCCACTGTTTCGGGGTTTCCCCTGTGATGCTCTTAAAATTGTTAATAAATGTTGATAAATTTGTATATCCAACCCGGAATGCAACTTCATTTATGTTAACATCCCTTTTTTCTAGTAGTTCACAGGCATGTTCTATCCTTATCATATTTGCATAATGCATCGGAGAAACTGCACAACATTCCGCAAACAACCTTCTTAGATAAGTTTCACTAACATACGCCGCCTGAGCTATGTCAAAAATACGCAAATCTTTTGCAAAGTTTTCTTCAATATAATCTAATGCTGCACTCAGCACTTCAACTTTTTTAGGATTTGTTTTCCTTTCAAATTCCGGCTTCTCAAAATCTTTGTAATTAATTCTGGCTATTTCGATAAGCAATGCAAGCAATAACCCATCAACACTGGTCTTATATTCATACTCTTTTCTTCTGTATTGCTCCATAATCAAATCGAGTTCTGATATAAGCATTTTTGCTTCCTTCTTCGATTTCAAAAACGGTCGATATTCTATCTCTTCAAGCAGTTTCATTTTCTTCCTTGATTCTTCGTTACAAATCTTTTCAAAAAGCATTGATGGTTTTAAATAAATATATTCCCAAAAACTTTTTTCTCCTGGATAATTAATAATTGCATGGGGAAAATTTCTAGGAATGATGATCACATCATCTTTTTTATATTGAAATCTTCTATTATCAAGATATATTTCACCCGTTCCCATTCGGCATATCGCAATCTCCATTAAATTATGAAAATGCATCTTTTTATTCTCTTTTATATGCTCCCCAATACCATATTCCTTAATCCAATCGCTCCCAAGCATCGCAAGCGCATTTTCTCCATATGGTATTTTTAAATATCGAAACTCCATGCTCATTATTTTCACCGTCAAATTCCGTTGTCTTTGTTTCTAATTACCTTTAAAAGTCAAATTTATAATATTCATAGGCATTGATGATTGTTGTATCACCATACTGCTGCACCCTTGGTACTTTATGATTATAGTTCATGTGAACATGTCCATGAACAAAGTATTTCGGCTTGAATTTGTCAAGAAGATACAAAAAACATTCAAAACCTCTATGTGATAATGTATCCATATCATTCAGTCCGTATGCCGGAGCATGGGTAAGCAAAATATCGAATCCTTTCTTTTTCCAAAGTTGCAGACTTACTTTGTGAATTCTCATTTTCATCTGTTTTTCGGTATACATGTTATCACCTGCATGATATCTGTAAGAACCACCCAGACCAAGTATTCTGACTCCTTTATACTCAAAAATCTCGTTTTCGATACATATGCATCCTTCCGGCGGCGAAACTGAAAAACGGTCATCATGATTACCTCTGACATATAACACCGGGCAATGTGATAAGGTGGCCAAAAATTCTAAATATTTTGCTTTTAGATCTCCACACGAGAGAATCAAGTCAAACTCATCTAACCGGCCTGGCGTATAAAAATCATAATAATATTTTGCCTCTGTATCTGAAATTGCTAATATTCTCATTGCTTTTATTCCTTATTTAAGAAAGTATTCCTGCACTCTCAACTGTAGCTTTTCCCTTACCATTCAGCTGATCGTACTGAGGAATCACGCCTGCCACGTTATCCAACAGCCAGTTCATTGTTATAATTTCTTCATAACATAAGCCTTCTGCATCCGCATCAATCACGTTTCCTTCCTGTGTATAAACCGGACCCATAAATGGATTATATAATCCTGTTGAAATTGTTTCTTTTAAAAGTTCCACCAGTTTTTGAACACCATTTGGAAGCTTTTTGGAACAAATCATCTCTACCACACCTGAAGATATTCCCCAATAATAATTCAATGCTTTATTACTTGATTCATACTCCCACTGCAAAGTTTTGTTCAAATAACTCTGGATAAGTTTTTCATAATAAACACCCCAATGCCATACCGGCATGGCAAGATTTGTCTGCCCATTCTGGTCATATAGGAATAAACCGTACGGTGTTTTTCCACTACCTGTGGTCTTTGCCAAATCCTGCGAAGATATTAAATTGATTCCTTTATCCCTTAAACGTGTCAACGCATTCTGCACACCGTCAATGCAAGACCACTCCAAATATACTTTTGCTTTTGGATTAACCATCTGAACACCACATGCAAATGCATTAATCCCGGCAATCTGCCCATAAATCGGGTAGTCACACAAATAGCCAACTTTATGATTCTCTGACAATATTCCGGCTATCGCACCTATAATGAATTTTGCTTCATACATACGCGCATAATAGGTACTTATATATCTGTGAGATTTATTTAACGAACAATTCAATATCATTTTATTTGGATGTTTTACCGCAACTGCCAAGCTAGCCTTTAATAACTGTGGTGATGTTGTGAAAACAATCTCATTTTCTTCTCTGACCGCCTGTTCTATAATGTCCTCCGGAGCATCCATGGCAGAATAGTATACCTTCGTTATAATCTTACCTTCGAATGTCTTTTCAACATGGTGTCTTCCTAATTCATGTCCATAGGTCCAACCAGACTCTTCCGGAGTTTTATCATGCACAAAGGCAACTTTGACAACTCGCTGTTCATCAGTAAACATTTTTTCCAAAAATGTCATTTTGCGCCCCTCGTCAGGAGCAAGTTTTAAATCAATTGCCTCTTCTTCCTGTTGAAGCTCTAATTCTTCCCAAATCTTTCCTATCTCTTTTTTTATTTCCGGTGCACTTTTTTGTCTAAATGAAACGTATCCGAAAATATTTAAATATGTTAAAAAAGCATCTCCTACGGTACAGTCAATCCCGTTGCCGCCCATGGCCTCATATACCTGTTTAAAATAATAGTAATTTGCCCTGAAAATACTGTTTTCTTCTTCTGTCCATTTTTCTTCTGTGTCTTTACCAACGATTTTCTGCAGTTTTACATAAGATCCTTCTTTTGAAAATTCAATATAATTTATTTTTGTACAATTATAAAAATCCAAAAATTCATAATATAATTTCAGCTCTTTTTCTTCACCTTTTGGCGGCATAATCCTTATAACCTGTGCCGGAATAGATACTGCTTCAAAAAACTTTAGAACACTGACCCTTTTATTCCCTTCCTGCACATAATATCGATTCATATACTCATATACTTTTACCGGTTCTCGAATCCCCTCACCAAGATGTGCCTGACAAAGACTTTTCCATTTTAATGCAAACTCTGTATTCTCATCCAATAATGGCATAAAATTAGCAGCAAACGAATTGGTTCTCCCTGCTGTTTTTGTTCCCACAAGAAATTCTGAAGGAATATTCATGATGCCAAGTCTTACTCCCGAATTAAGTCTCTCTTTGGAAACCATTTCTTCAAGCACTGGAAGATACGGATAATGTCCCTGGCTCACCAGTTTTCTTTTCTCTTTTTGCCCCTGCTTTAGAGCTTCTCTATAAAACTTTTTTTCCATATGTATTTTCCACCTTTCTGCTTGAAATATTTCAATACCTTTATTCTAAATATTGCTTATACATTTCGATAACTTTTCTGCATCATTCTGATTATATGAAATAATGTCTCCTTGTCGGATATTTGTATCTGTTACAATCTTTACAGTTGCAACAAACTGAGATATTTTCGAACCAAGGTTCAAACGATCTCCCTGTTCAATTACAAGTTCGACTTTACCTTCACATCCATTTATAGTGCCTTTTTAAAAGCAAAAGCTGAAGAATGTAAAACATCTTCAGCCTTCACACATTAAGGGGGTATAAAAGAAACTTTCAAAAAATAAGTTTATCTTTTCTTTAGATAACAGTAGATCATCGGACTGATTTTGGGGTTATATTGTAATGTACTGGAAAAAGGGAGGGGGGACATCAGTCCGAAAATCTTCCTGTTTTTAGGGGGGAATTAGTTATCCAAATGCACTAAATGTGCTAGTCAGTAATCACGTTTAATACGAATCTGGCTGTTTATTGCCATTCTCTTTTTCAATATTTGACCACTTATTTTTTCATATTTTTAGAACCTAGCCAGTTCTTTTGTACTGGTCTTTTTTCTTTATCTAAGATTATTATATTAATTTGGCTACTTTTTTCCATATACTGTATTTGACTAAACATGCACTAAATTTGCTGTTTTTAATTATTCGTATTATTTTTAAGATAATTTCTCTACATTTCCCCCATTCTTTAACTATTTGAACTTTTATATGTTACTTCCATAATTATTTTTTTCGTTGTTTTGTACTAATTCAAATAGTAAACTATCATTAATACTGTAGTTATGTTTATTCCGCGACAAATATCTGTCAACACAGCCCATTTTCTAATAATTGACTAGTTTTTATAGCACAAAACCCAAAATAACTATATTTTTTCCAATATTTGACTAGTTTTTATTAAGTCCATAATACCAATACTTTTGTATTTTGTAAATCGTCCTTGGGTATAATATTTTTAAAGAAGGAGGTTTATATGTTTGGAGATAGAATTAAGATATTAAGAAATTCATATAATTTAAGTCAGGTCCAGTTAGCAGAAAAGTTAAAAGTATCCAAGCAGACCATATCCAACTGGGAAAATAATAATATACTTCCATCTGTAGAAATGCTGATCAGCATCGCAACCTTCTTTTCTGTAACCACTGATTATCTTTTAGAACTGGATAACCGCAGCTATCTAGAAACGACCGGACTTTCAGCAGAGCAGCTTGCACATATACAGAACATTATTAATGATATTCTGGTCAATAAAAAATAAACAGGTCTTTCACTCAATCCATACAAGTGAGATTCCTGTTTATCTTTTATATTCCTTTTTTCATTTTTTCTGAACTCTTCCTGCTTTTAAGACTTCAATCGCATAATCATATCCCGCCATGAATGCTTTTTGTTCGATTTCCTCGATTATTTTTTCCATTTCCTTGCTTTTGTCTTTGGTGCCATCTTCCGATATATTAGATTTTGCCTTATCACTGTTCTCGTACATTGAATAATTCCTTTCGTCTACCCATTGCTTTTGCATGTCATTCCTGACATACAAAAGCATATATCTAACAAAATCTTTTTTCCATAAACTCAATAAAACAAAATATGCACTAAATTACATAACCATGCACTTTTCTGTATAGATTTTAATCTTTGGTTCCGTACCGGAAGGTCTGATGACAACTACACTTCCATCCTCAAGCCATAATTTCACCACATCTGCTTTTGGCAATCCATGAATTCCATCAAGATAATCCTCATGTCGTAATACATTTTTTTCATCATACCTTGCTTTTTCCAGTTTCAGCCGTGTTCTTAATTGTTCCATCGCCATTTTTGCTTCAGATTCTTCGTATATTCTCGTTTCCAATGTGCTGGAATAGTGTCCATATCTTTCGTATAACTCTTCCAGCCTGTTCCACAATGTTTTTCCCTGCTTTTTGTAATCCTCTGCCATTTCACAGACAATCATGGCTGTACCTATTGCATCCTTGTCTCTTACATATGGGCCGATCAAATAACCACAGCTTTCTTCAAGTCCCAAAACAAAACGTTCTATTGTTCCAGCTTTTTCAAGTCTTTCAATCTGTTCTCCAATATATTTAAAACCTGTAAGAGTACTTCTCTCTGAATCATGTGATTATTTGGGGCTCGGATTTGAATACAGAGCATCAAACGTTTTTTAAAAAACACTCAGTTTTTTCAAAATATTAAATGAACTAAAAAATGCCTGTCTGATGAAAGAAATTTTAGCAAACCTTATTTATGGCTTTCTACTCAGCAAGGAGACTATAAATTGTATCTCCACAAACTACGCTTTATTGAAACAAACAATATACAATTAGAACTACATTATGGAAATGAGCTGTTTTTTCCAATGGAACACTGTCTGATTTTGCCAGCTATTTAACCAGTCAAAATTTTTTCCGATGTAATAAATAGTTATATTGTTAATTATATTGAGAAAATAGAAAAAGATATCAACAGATATATCATATATTTGGTTACTGGAGAAGAGCTTCCTTTAAGTCAGAGGCAGATAAAAGAACTTCAAGA
>CAZYUZ010000041.1:0-4653 GCA_964650775.1 uncultured Lachnoclostridium sp.
CTTTCCGGAAATGTAATTTCTTCCAGACTGTACATATTCCACTGAAATGCAGCTTCTGTAAATTCCACTGTATTTCCAAAATCCACATCCTGTAAATGCGGTAAATTCTGAAATACCGCATGATTTAAATGTGTAATTCCATCTCCGATCACAATATGATAAATGCCATTGGCATGCTCTGCCCAGTCCGGCTCTTCAGAATGAATCCATTCTGCCGGGTAGTTTTCTTCCCAGCTTGCTCTGTGCTCATCCTGCACTCTATAAAGCCATGTCTGTCCTGTTCCTTCCAGATACAAAGTGTGATTTTCCGTATTTAATGTCCATCGGATATCATCACCGCACTGTCCCATGAGCGGTGTTCCATCTTCCGAGGCAGGAGTCTCATCTTCTCGAATCTCATATGGAATGTCATATTTCTTGGCATAACGTTCTGCATCACTACCTTCATAAACATAGAATGTCACATTTGGACTAACTTCTCCGCCAAGATTCTGATTAAACAAATCTCCATAGACATCATCAATGACTGCTCCTTTGCTGAAGTATACTTCCTCCAAGCTCAGAGTTCCCTCAAAAATACCTCTATCAATTCTGACATTTTCTCCAAGAATTGTAACCTTGCGCAGTTTTTCACAATATGCGAAGCTATGCCATTCTATAGACTGAACGGTTTCAGGAACGATCACCTCTTCCAGAACGGAACATCCATCCAGAATTGCACATACACTTTGTACCGATCCAAGATCTACTTCCTTTAAATAAATCAGCGCATTAAAAACTCTGTGGTTTAATTCACCAATATATGGTCCAACCTGAATTTTTTCAATCTTATTGCTGTAAAGACTTACCCATTCCGGTAAGCCTCTGGAAATCCATTCTTCCGGCATGATATGCAGCCAGTCTTCTATTGGAGAATCTTCGCCGATTTGGTATACTCCAGTTCCACCCCAGCCTAAAAGATATAAGCATTTTTCATCTAAATCAATGTACCATGCAACCGTTGGACCACACCAACCGGAAGCTTTTTCTTTGCAGAGAAAACCTCCTTCCAGTGCAGTTTGCTCTGCCACACTTCCCGATGTTACGTACAAACATAACTGCTCTAAACAGGCATTTTCTTCGTGTCCATTTTCTTCTCCCTGACACCCAACGGCACCCTCTCGAATTTCTGTTGTATCTCCAATGATCACTGCATTTAATGCAGAA
Organism: uncultured Lachnoclostridium sp.; assembly: GCA_964650775.1. Taxonomy (GTDB): domain Bacteria; phylum Bacillota; class Clostridia; order Lachnospirales; family Lachnospiraceae; genus HGM12587. The sequence continues at coordinate 1,207 of CAZYUZ010000041.1, forward strand.
CATTCATTAAAGGTATCAGACTGCAGCACCGCCAGTGAATTTGGTAAAATCACTTTTTCCAAGTTGTGGCAGAAATTAAATGCCCAGCTGGAAATTTCCTCAAGCCCTTCCGGCAACACTGCCTCTGTGATTGCTGTTGATAAAAACGCCTGAAAACCGATGCTTTTAATATCCTTACCAAAACGTACATCACCAAGATTTATGCAGTTTTCAAAAGCATTTTCCCCAATGCGTGTCACTCCATCTTCAATATACACCGACTGAATTTCATGACCATATTCTTTCCACGGTGCATAAGTTCTCTCAGGATTCAATGGATCTGTATCCTGCATCTCCAACTGCCAGGTTCCATTAAAATCATATATATCGCCAGAACCGCTGATGGTCAAAATCCCAGATTCTTCGTCAAACGAATAATAAACATTCTCACCGCACTGACCTTCATAGGCACTATTTTCTGCGGATTCTTCCGCCTGTTCTTCGGTCGCAGATTCCTGCGCAATATCTTCCGGCTGTTTTGAAAATGACTGTAATATGACGAACAATAAAGTCACTGCCGCAATCGCTAATCCTGCAATTAACAACTTCTGTAAATTTTTCTTTTTTTCATCCTCTGCTATAACCCTAGGATCACCTTTCTGGTCATCGACAACAATTACATCATCATTTACGTCATCGTCGTCGTTGGTGTCATCATCTTCTTTTTTTTCTGTCAAAAGCTGTAACAGCTCATCCATGGAACGAACTCGGTCATTGGCACGAAGCGCCATTCCATTTTGCAGCGCATCCATCTCCTGCTTCGAAAGTCCCAGACCCTCAAAACTGATTTCTTCGTCTTCCAGCAAACGCCCCGGTGCATCTGTCGGAACATTTCCTGTCAGACAGTAATAAATCGTTGCACAAAGGGCGTAAACATCCGTCCAAGGCCCCAAACTTCCTCGGTTCTGATACTGCTCGATTGGAGCATAACCTTGTTTTAAAATTGCTTCCGTAGACTGACTGAGTGGCGAATTCACATCCGCTCCTCCCACATCTCGTACCGCACCAAAATCAAGAAGCTTTGCCTTTCCGTTTGGCAGCATCATAATATTATCCGGACTGATATCCCTATGAACCACCCCTGCTTTATGTACTTTACATAAAGCTTCTATAATCGGCTTTATGATTTCAAATGTCATTTCTTTTGGAAGCTTACCGCCATGGTCTTTTACCAGCTGCTTTAAGGTAATGCCTTCCACATATTCCATGACAATGTATGCTGTATTATTTGCCAGAAAGAAATTTCTTACCTGTACAATTTCCGGCACCTGTGAAAATCTCGCCAGCATTTTTGCTTCACGCATAAAGCGTTCCTTATTGTTTCTAAATCGAACACCTGCATCTCCGCTATAGCTGACAACGTCTGTAGATACTGCCACATCACGCATGACTGTCTGATTTGGAAAATATTCCTTAATAGCCACCGGAATATCCAGATACATATCCCAGCCAAGATAAGTAATACCAAAGCCACCTTGGCCAAGTACCTTTCCAATCAGATACTGTTCCTTTAAAATCGTACCCGCAGTCAACTGATGTGTTTCATTTTGGGTATTCTCATCATACCCGCAATGCTTGCATACAGATTCGCCCGATTTCATTTTCATACATCCGTAACAACGTTTTTCTTCCATATTGCTTCCCTCATCTGTATGCTACGATTCCCGCTCAGCAAATACGATTGCTGCGGAAAAGTTATCATTATCTTCTGGAACCCTTGTTCTTAAAAGTTTCAGCATTTCATCCAGCCACTGCTGTGGATTTTCTGCCTTCTCAAGACTCTGTTCCATTTCATTTTCATAAACATATTCCCAGAAACCATCCGTACAAAGTAAAAATGCATCCCTTTGTCCGGAAAGCTTTATGGTAGAGGAAATGTCGGGCTTTGCATTTTCACTGCCAAGTGCACGAAGAACGCGGTTTCTGTCCTCATGGAATCGAATTTCATTCTGATTAATTTCTCCCATCAGGACTGCTACCTGTGAAACACTGTGATCCATGGTCTGGCGTCTTAATTTCCCATCCGTAAAATGATACAATCGGGAGTCTCCCACATGCATCCATTTTGCAAGATCATCTTCCACTGATAAAACAACCAATGTAGTCTTCATCCGACCATTCCGCTGCTTCTGCTGCTGCCAGACTGCCTGGTCTGCCAGACTTGCCGCCTCCTGCAGATTGGAGTCATTCAAAAAGCTTTTATTTTTTCGACATTCTTCAATCACCTTTGCGGCCGTAGATGATGCAATCTTTCCACCATCGTATCCGCCAAGTCCGTCCCCGACAAAAACACAGATTCCATTTGGCTGCGGCATCATATGAACCGTATCATCATTTTTTTCTCTTCCACCTGTATCGGATATATATGCCGTACTGATTTTCATCCGGTCTTCCTCCTTCTTCTAGTTATCCGTGGTATTCCAATACCACAGCTGTGTAATTATCCTGATATGGTCTGTTTGCAGCACTTACCAGTTCACGCAATTTCTCTGCTGCTTCTGTCGCTGGCAGCTGCAGCGCCATTTCCATCTGTTCCTGTGACAAAGTACCAAACACTCCATCACTGGCTAAAATAATTTTATCTCCACTTATTAGTTTAATGCCTTCATAGTTTCTGTCAAGATAAGGAACACGTCCAATCCCCAAATAACTTGTCAAAGATTTTGCCTGTGGATCATTGTTTACCTGATGGATGCTCATTCTTCCATTCACTGCTTCCAAAGACAATTCTTCTCTATAAATATGTTCTTTGTTCAGCTGCAGAAGAGCTCCACCGCGGTAAAGATAAATGTGACTGTCACCAATCGTTAAATAATGCAGCTGTCCGCTTCCAATCGTTGCTGCAACCAAGGTCGAACCGCTTTTTCCGCTGGCTCGTAACATTTGGTTGACTGCATTATTTGACTGCACCGCCATCTGAAGCAGCATATCTGCATGGGAAATGTAATTTGGCAGAGAATAAAATACGTCAAAACAGGTATTGACTGCCAAAGAACTGACTGCTTTTCCGTTAGTTAGGCCACCCATACCATCTGCGACCACTGCCAGCATTCCTTTTCCCTGTTCCATATAATCAGAGATTCCAAAAGAATCCTGCTGATCTTCTCTGGCACCCTGTTCATGAACACTTGCTGTCTTTATCGGAACCTCTTTCACTACTTCGCCTTCCGGCTGTGGCTGCGTAATTGTCGAAACTTTTTCTTCTGGTATTACTTCCACAGATTTTTCTTCAAGTTTAGATTTCTTTTTCCCTTTCAGATTACTTACTAGCAAAATCACCAACAAGACAATGATCACACCTAAAGTTGCAAAAATCATCGGGTTCTGTTTTACATAAGTAATCGCCGGCTGTAGTGTACCTGCCTCCTGTGGTTCTCCCTCTGCCACCGGCTGCTCTTCTTCTGCCAC
>CAZYUZ010000041.1:4753-12546 GCA_964650775.1 uncultured Lachnoclostridium sp.
GGCTGTTCTTCCTCTACAACAGGTGCTTCTTCAACCACAGGTTTCTCTTCTTCCAGATTCGAAATTCCTGGCGGTAACTTTACCTCTCCATCTTTATTTTCAATATCTGTTACATCAATTTTCATAGAGATTTACTCCCATTCAAACTTTTCTCCACAGAATGGAATAAATAAGAACTGACTCTGACCAATGGTAATACGGTCATATGCTTTCAGCTCAATATTTCCAAGAACTGCTTTTCCATTGACACGTACAATACTTCCACCGCTTACAGGTGCAAAATAGAATACTCTTTCTAATGTATCATAAGCAATGATTGCATGATTTTCTCTGGATACAGTAGAATCTCCAGGAATACAGATGTCCATATTGGAGCCTCTTCCGATATAGTTATATTCTGCATGAATCTTAAAATCCTGACCTTTTGCTGCACCTTCTACGCAAACCAGCCATCCTGTAACAGGTAATACATTTCCTCTTTCTTCTTTTCCTGATGGATATCCTACCGGGCGAGTTGGTGTATAATCTTCACTTTCAAATGGAACATTTCCGTACTGGTCAACCTGTGCCCAATGTCCGTTTTTTCCTGGATTGACTGGTTCTGTTGGTTTGTGAAGCGGTTCTGTTTTTCCGTAATCATCCATTCCGCCACCTAAAGGTACTGTTTTTCCTTTCATTTTTGCACATTCCGGGCATTCCGGTGTGATTGAAGGGTCATAAATGTGTCCGTTATTACATGTTTTCAGTTCCATAGTTGTTCCTCCCGTATCTTTAATAAAATATTATCTTATTTAATTTTTATTTCGTTCAACTTATTTCCGCTTGGGTAACTTTATAAATCTCCCATCTTCCGATTTGTAAAATATCTCCTGGTGCCAGCGAATAAACCAGTCCCGGCGTCATGATATTTCGATTCAAATAGGTACCATAACTGCTGCCCATATCCATTGCAAACAGCATCTGCCCATTTCGCCATACTCTCATATGTACATGACTAATTCCTTCGCTGCGCGCCGGAAACTGTATATGACATTTTGAAGTATCCGTTCCAAACAATGTCTCATGATCCGCTGTAATCCATTTTCCCTGATAACAGCCCTGGACACACTCTAAAACCGGAATCACTGATTTTTCATTTTCATTCAAATCTTTCCAGAATGTTTTTACATCCTGATAACGATTCTCCGGCCTTAGTTCCAATGCCTTTTTTAGCGCATCTTCCCACTGGTCATTAGGAATTTTCATTCCCATCTGACTTGGCCATATAATTTTATCCAAATTAAGTCTCTCGGCTGCCTCTGGCGGCATCTTCCCTGTAAAGGCAAAGTATATCATGACCGCCAATGCATAAATGTCTGTCCACGGCCCCAATTTTCCATCCGATACATATTGTTCCGGTGGTGCAAATCCCTTTTTCAAAAAGATGATGGACGATGGTCCCTTGATATAGTTTTTCGCTGCTCCGAAATCAATGAGCTTTACAATTCCATTCTCTAATACACATACATTATCCGGGCTAATGTCACAATGCACCAAACCATTTTCATGGATTGCTCCCAAAGCCAATACCGTCTGAGAAATGATTTTCTCCATTCGTTCCCATGGAACCTGCGGTCCCCACAGCTTGATGAGTTTACCAAAATCTACACCCTCCAGATATTCCATCGTATAGTAGGCTGTATTATTTTCTCTAAACAAATGCTTTACTTCTACAATATTCGGGTGATTCCGATATTGATAAATTAATTGTGCTTCATCTACAAACTTTTTCAAAAAACGTTCATAGTTTTTCTGTTGCCCCGGCTTTGGCTCAATCACTAACGAACCCGTCCACCGATTAGCCACATCCCGTGGCATGAATTCCTTCATTGCCACGATGCAGTTTTCCCGTTGATCCAGAACCTCATAGGTAATCCCAAAGCCTCCGGCTCCAAGTTCCCTTTTTATCTGATATCGATTGTGAATGATCGTTCCAGGCTGCAGTGACCTGCTTACCGTCTTCATGTTTTATCCTCCGGTTTACTGAATTCTGATTCTAAAACCACAAGTCTTATTTCCAAGATAAATGAATGCTCCGTTTGTAACCATCATTTCCTGATTTGCATACAGCTTCTGATCTCCGAGGAATGTACCATTGGTTGAATTTAAGTCTTTTACATAAACCGCACCATTTCTCGTGTAAACTTCACAATGAACACTGCTGACATTCTGACAAGAAGGTAACGCAATATCGTTTTTACCTGATACACGTCCAATAGTCATGCGCTTTCCATCAACCAGTCGGTAAACCTGTCCTGTACATGGACCCGCAACTCCCTCCAGACTAACTTCAAATCCTCCAGATGAACCACCAGAAACTGCACCGATTCCGCCTGCATTTCTATGTACGGCATGAGTGACGCGTCCACCATTGGCATCTGCACAAACCTTTACAACTTGGTTTACACCAACCTTTAAAAGGGAAAGCAATACTGTAATTCCAATTACATTGATAATTAAAAGCTGTACAGAAATTGTGTCATTGAAAAACCATGGAAGTCCAAAATCAACGCCTATATTATTCAGTGCATGCAAACCAATGGCAATGGCAAAATATTTTAAAAATCTAAAATCAAAGATGTGTTTAATTCCAACTTCTTCTTCGCCCTTCGCCATCACAAGACCGCCGCCGTATAATGCAGCATAAAGACCATGCCCTGCAACCGCATTGAATGCACGAAGAAGTGCTGTATGTAAAGCTTCCGCTCCGCTTAACAACATAATTTCATTGACAGATAAATCTCCAATGGTACCTGACATCACATTCACTACATAAATAACAATGGCTTCTCCATAAGTATTAAATACATACATTAAAGTTTCAAATACTGCAAAACCGGTTCCAACTGCCATACCGATTAAAACACCGTCCAGAATATAAACTCTGTTTTTCTTTTTCAAAATCAAATAAATAATGATCAGCTTTACAGGCTCTTCAATTAAACCTGCCCAGACAGTTGCTGTACTTGGCATAAAGAATACCAGAATAATCGAAAGGATTCCTCCAAGCCCCATGATCTTTAAAAGCTCTACCAATGACATATTTCTTGGAATATGCATTTCCCATACAAGAATCATGACTGTCATTGGCACAATAAACGGCAGTCCTGCAAGAAGAGTAAACATTCCGGAAGTATGTCCGATATAATTGTAAATTACATAAGCTACCAAAAGAACTGCTGCAAAAATTCCAAAAAATCTTGCAAAAATAAATGGTTTTTTCCATTTGGCCAGCATTTCCTCTTTTTTCGGTGTAGTAAGTTCCGTTCCACCGATAAATACCTCCGCTGTTTCCTCCGGCGTATGCTTTTCTAAAACTTCTGAGAATATATCTCTTAAGCTCATTTCGCCCTCTTTGGCTTTTCTAAAAAATGTTGTATTTGCCATATTGAGTTCCTCCTAATCCTCTGTAATTACAAATAAGTAATTCTGTGATGTTAAATAAAATGCCATTCCCTTTTCAACCTGATAAGGTACGTTTGGCTGTAATCTCTTATTTTCTGCAAAATAAGTTCCATTGGTAGATCCTAAATCCATCAAATAGAGCACACCATTTTCTCTATATAAAACACAGTGATTGGTACTGATCTTTGTATCATTCGCTCCAAAGGTTACCTGGCAATGAGCGGAACGACCAAACTGAATTCTTCCACTTGCATCTGCACGATAGGTTTCTCCTGCTTTTGGATTCATTGCTGCCTTGACCGCCGGTGTAAATACCTGTCTGCTTTCCCCAATCTTTTCAATACGGAAACTCTGTGCGGATTCTGCAAGATAGAAAATATCCCCTTCCTTTACTTCATAAGAAACTCTGTCATTCAGTTTCGAGCCATTTCCCAAGAATGTTCCATAAGTAGAACCCAAATCTCTCAAAATGATTCTTCCGTTTTCCATTGACAATTCACAATGTTCACCACTGATTCCTTTGGTATTTTGTAAATATACCACCTGATTCTGTGGATTTCTTCCAAATCGAAGAGTTTCTGTAAGTGCAAATGTTTTTCCTTCAAACATTCCACTCATCCCCCTGATCTGCCACAGCGCTTTAGGTGTTTCGCTTACAATGGTTCCTTCTGCCATCTGTGTTTCTCCTTTATCTAACGCAATGGTTCCATCCTGTATAGGCTCCGCATTATTTACCGGCTGCTCCTGTTTTGACTTTAATTTTTCTTTTTTCTTCTGATTGCCGGATATATAAACTGCACCTACAACCAATACCACAACTGCTACGTATGCCCAACCGGGTACAGAAGATAAGAATCCATTCTGAGGTGCTGTAGTTTCTTCTGGTTCTTCTGCCGGTGTTTCAGCTTCAGTGGCCGCTTCCGATTCCTCCACGCCTGGCGCTGTCGGTTGTTCTTCCACTGGTTGTGTTTCAGAGGTTTGTGACGAATCTTCACCTTCTGAACTCTGCACCGGAGTTTCGGAAACAACTGCATAACTGCTTTCATAAGAAATCTGTGTCATATCCAAAATCAGCAGTTCTCCTGTATCAGGCTCTACTTCAAACATTCCAATCAATTCGAAGCTGTCTTCATCAAATGTAGGAACTCCAAGAAGAATCAATGAATCTACCGCCATTCCTGAAGAATAATATCTTTCTTCTTTTTCCCATGATGAATCCATTTCCAAAAGATAGGCTTCCTGTACAAACTGACCATCTTCATCTACTTCGATCATGACAAAATACATATTTTCATTTGTAATATTCTCTTTTAAAGAAAACGGCTCATAGGCTTCCAGTCCATCAAATGTCAGATAAGATAAACCATCTTTCATTCCTAAACATTCTGCCTCTTTTACTTCGCCACCCGCTACCACATATAGGTCTGCCCCTTCATTTGCAAATAAATAAGCACCAAGGGACGAAATCAGATAACTTCCTCCTGTTTCATAGGTATCCTTCATATAGAATGCGTGCATGAAGTCTTTTTCACCTTCAAAATCAATCACCAGAAGAAATACCGGAAGCTCTGTATCTTCTTCAGAATTTACCGATTCCTTCAGCTCTGCTGCAAAAGAATCCCCAATTACATCCTTATCAATCTCTCCAGCTAAATCCTTTAACTGCTCTGCTGCAAAAACCGTCTGGTTAGAAACTAAAAATATAACTAACATCATTGCAATGACTGCTAATTTCATAAATCCTTTTCTCATTTGTTCACCCCTAACAATTTTTTGTTGTTATTATAACACTTTATCGTCATATTAACAACGAATAATCGTTTATATTCCTTTCTGTTTTAACGTAGCAAAGTTTAAAAGTGTTTCTAGTTCATCCTTCTTTTCTCCTGTTGCCAACTGGTATTCTTCTTTTATCTGTATATAATCTTCGTCAGATAGAATCTGCTCTTTTTTTAGGATTTCTTTTACATAAATTGCCATTGCAATTGATGCTTCTTCCCTGTCTTCTGTTTCAATGGCTTTCATTAGCCAGCTTTCCGCGGCAACCATATCCTTTAACACGTCCCCGTTCAAATAAGATTGACCGATTTCCCGCATCTGCTTCGCCTCCTTATCAGGTTGATCAATCATTTTCTGTAATTCCTCTCTTGTCAATTTCATCTCCCCTTTGTATGATTACAATTGTCTGTCCTTTATGGTCTTATCCTAGCATTCCGTAATTTTCCCTCGTCCAACTTTTTTCCAGCCGAGAATTATTTTAATAATTCCGGCATGCTAAAAATTTGCTTTAGCTAATTTATAGTTTCCTCAATATAACGGTTTTCCGTAAGTTTTATGACGGTTTTATTCATCTAGGATTTTGAATGTATACCAAATATAATTCAAGAAGATACTATAACGGAAAATTAAGATAGGTAGTTTGAAATGTCGGCAGATTATAATGTAAACGCAAGAATTAAAGAATTATGTGAAGAACGTGGTTTTTCTTATTATGAATTAGCAAAACGTTCAGAAATTCCGTACTCCACATTAAATACAATGATATTAAAAGAAAATCAGCCGTCACTTTCCACTTTAAAAAAGCTGTGTAACGGCTTTGGTATTACTTTATTACAATTTTTCAACACAGAAGATACTCCTGTTGCTTTATCTAATGCACAAAAAGAGTGCCTTGCTCTTTTTGATGTTTTAACACCAGAAGAACAGGCACTTGTGATTGCATATATGAAAGGATTGTCCCATCGATTATAAAATTGTTTCTTCAAAAACCTCTGACATCAGCAGAGCCATTCGATCACTCATAAATAAATCTTCTTCTGGTCTTAAACAATATAACACCAGATAATCAAATACATTTCGCGGATCAATGCGGCTCATTCCACAGTCCCGCAGCATATGGTTCATTTTCTTGCAATGAAATTCCAAAAATTCTTCACTGCTAATATAGGCTTCGTCAGCTTCCTCATATTTATCGGAAGCCTCACCACCAGTAACTATATATAATAGAAGCAATGTTTTACGGTTCACTTCCTCGCTTCTGCTTTTCATAGATTTTACTGCCCTTGCACCCGGCCAGTATTTCTTTACAATCTTCTGCACATTGCTGTAACCGGAGGTTTTCTTATCCAGCGGAACATTCAATCGAAGATAGGTATCTGCAATATCTTCCATAGAATATTTTTCTTCCCCTTCCAGTTCTTCTCCCGAAAGCAATGAAAGCATCTTTGTAAAATATGCATAAGCCGTATTGTGAGAATTGCCCATACGCATTTTATTATTTAATATGAAAGAAAACAAATCTTCTTCCGCAGAAATCTTTTGAAAGCCAAGCTTCATGACCTGAGTCATCGGCTCTCCACTTTCTTTTCCTCCAGACTTTTCTTTTGACATCTGCTCGCACATGCGCAGCGCATTTTCATACCCCAAATGATATTTCAGACAATACGCATAAATGATTTCTCTGCTATTTCGATAATGGATTCCCTGCTCCGTCAGTCTGGTCAGCATTCTTTCAGATTGTTCCAATCCTAAATCCAGCGTAAAGCAAATCTGAAAAACTTCTTCTCTATCCGTCGGAAAATTTTTTCCCGCCATCCAGTTTCGGATTTTCTTTCGCATACTATCTGGTTGAATGACTTTTCCCTCATACATTTCTGCTGATTTACATAGACCTTCTGCCAGAAGCTTTTCACAATCATCTGTTCCATAAATATCACTGATATTATCGCGGAAAGTACGGACTCTCATTCCGTTCTTTAAAAATTCCACTGCCTCTTTTGCAGTTAAATTCTCACTTGTAATAAAATCCCACTGACCTGCAGATATCTCCGTAAAAGCTTCTGTATTTTGAAAATTTTCTCCACGTCCCATTACAAAATTCCTTTGTTTATCCACAAATACATCAATTTAAATCACACTATATATTTAAACATATGACACATGATTGACCATGTCAATCAAATTTTGAGTACAAAAAAAGAGAAAACGTTTAAATTTAACGTTTTCTCCATACTTTTTCGTGAAGCATCGGGGATTCGAACCCCGGACAACTTGATTAAAAGTCAAGTGCTCTACCGACTGAGCTAATGCTCCATTTCGTGTCTTATAAAAAACACATGCCCAGAGCCGGAATCGAACCAGCGACACATGGATTTTCAGTCCATTGCTCTACCAACTGAGCTATCTGGGCAAAGTTGCGGGGGCAGGATTTGAACCTACGACCTTCGGGTTATGAGCCCGACGAGCTTCCAGACTGCTCCACCCCGCGATAATATATTTAGTTTTAGGATTTCTCCAATGGATGGAGGTGGATTCGAACCACCGAAAGCGTTGCTAACAGATTTACAGTC
>CAZYUZ010000042.1:0-12452 GCA_964650775.1 uncultured Lachnoclostridium sp.
TGGCGGATGCGAAAAGTTTGTTGAAAATTTTAACAGAAAGTATTTTAGGTATGACGATGAGTTGATTAAAGAATTTATCGGATGTACTGAGCAAACCTTTGATTTAACAGATAATTGGACAGATTATTTGTATATCATAAATGAATCTTCTGATGAATGGCGTATTAAAACAAAGGTGAATGAGGAAAACTTACCTGCTCATTCACTAGCGATTATACATTATCAGACGATAAATAAGATTGTGATTCGAGAAAATGAGGAGAATTTAAAAACGACAAGAATTCTGAGTAAACAGGAATTTGTTGATATTTTAAATCGACTTCAGGAAGCTGCTGATTTGCAGGAGCAAGTAGACAGATTATTCCGTAATAGCAGAGAAAACATTGAAAATGATTTTTGCAATGCAGCTGCCCTGCAGATTTCACATGAGAGTTCAGTTGTTTTTCTTTTGAAACGAATTATGCACGATCAATATGAATACATTGATTATTTCATTTATGAACTTGATTATGGGCGTAAATATGAGTCTGGAATGATAGCAGATGAGAATGGTCAGGATATAGATATACATACTCCGAACTTGTTGTATGATTTTATTTCCAATAATGGCGTTATATGCCAGAAAGAGGTGTAATCATATGGCAACTAAAAAGAAAAATGAATTTGAAATTGTAGACATTAATGAAACTACGCTTCAAAGTAAGATTTATTTTGTTCGTAATCAAAAAGTAGTGTTAGATTTTGAACTGGCAGAAATATATGGATATACCACGAAAGCATTTAATCAGCAAGTGAAGAATAATGAAGAGCGCTTTGATGAGGATTTTCGATTTAAGCTTACTAGAGAAGAAGTCGAAAACTTGAGGTCAAAAAATTTGACCTCAAGTTGGGGTGGTTCTAGATATTTACCATATGCGTTTACAGAACAAGGAATTTATATGCTTATGACGGTATTGAAAGGTGATTTGGCGATCCAACAGAGCAAAGCATTAATAAGAACGTTTAAACGTATGAAAGACTATATTATTGAAAACCAGGGGTTGATTGGGGAAAGGGAATATCTTCAGTTGTCGATGCAGGTGACCCAAAATGTTTTGGATACGGTGGAGATACGTCGCGAGTTAAATGAAGTGGAAGACCAAATGGCAGATGTGGTGGATAAATTAAGCACAGTCGTGTATAAATCTGATTTATCTGAGATTATGACAGAGTTTGGCAAACCACAGATAAAACGTGGGTATCTAATTCTAAATGGAGAACCATTCAAGGCAGATTTGGCTTATAACGAAATATACCAGCAGGCAAAAAATAGTATTTTTATTATTGACAATTATATTGGAATTAAAACATTGGAGCACCTAATTGGTTGCAATCATGATATAGATGTAACCATATTTAGTGATAATTTACGCAATGGACTTCGAAAAAATATATTTGCGGATTTTTGTAAAGAATATCCGAATGTTAATATTTCACTAAAAAAATCCGGAGGAATCTTCCATGATAGATACATAGTGTTAGATTACGGAACTGATGAGTGTAGAGTATTTCTTTGCGGAGCGTCATCAAAGGATGCTGGGGCAAGAATTACAAGTATAAATGAAATTTTTACTGTACACATGTATGATACTATGATTGGTGGTTTGTTAAATAATCCAGATTTATTATTAAAATAAAGCATTAGCAGTTGTGTATTATGTAATTCGGTTGCCCGACGAAAATGCAGTCGAGACAGTGGCGATATTGAGTCGTGTGAAATAAAGTGTTACGATATGAAATCAATCGAGATAAAGCCAAAAACTGGTACAATTAAAAAACGAAAGAAGGAATATAGAAATGTTATCAAAAAAGACAATGGACGCGATTAATGTAATTAAAAATGCATTTGAGTTAGTAGAAAAAAATGCTGGTAATTATCAATCAATGGAAGAACTTTTGGATGCTGCGGTAGAAAAAACTGCCAAAGAAGATGGACATAAGGATAATTCTGTAGTAATGTCTCACATTACCCGTGGATTAAATCTTACCGGAGACGGTGCAAAAAAGAAAGTTTATAAAATGATTGAAGATGCATGTATGGGAAAAGAAATTAACCATAATTGTGATGAACTTCTGGATTGTTTACGAGACTACAGAAACAGTAATGATGACAGCGAAGAGGAAATCAGAAGAGTTTATTTAGATATTTTCAAGTAAGAATCAATTTGGGGCAAGAAGAGTTTAGATGAAATAAAAACAATGAAAGACGGACAGAAATGTCCGCTATTTTTGTTGAATCTGAGAATTTGGACGAGTATACTTAGAGAAAGTGTACTGATTGACATGGAGAGTATAAAAAAATGCAAAAATATTGTGCATTGAAGGCGGTGACACTTTTGTTTTCAAGAAAGTTAGAGAGGAAAGTAAGATATTTTATGGAGATGGTGCTAAGAAAATCAGAGGAAAAATTTCGAGAGATATGTCGAGAGGCTGGACTAGCGGGAAGTTAGAAGTGATGCTGAATAAAGCAATGGTGTTAGGATTGCTGGAGTAGAGCATGGCGTAAAGGATAAACTGATTCATTATATAAAATCAATATGAATATTTAAATATGAGGAAATGTTATGTTGTCAGAAACAAAAGATAATAAAAGTGTTCTTTTAGAAGTAAAAGGTAATAGTATTAAACCTTCTATTACAAGGGGATATTTGGATTGGGAAGTTGTTTACAAAGGGAGAAAATCATTGGAAAAATTCCCAACAGCTCAGATTATCAATGAGATATTTAAGGTTTTAGATTCGGAAATTAGTATTCCATCAATTTCGCTAAATAAAACCCAAGGGGAACTAAAGGAGAAAGAAGGTAAATGGACTTACAGTGCTAGCGTTCTTTCAACTGAAAAAAAAACAGGGATAACGAAACCCCATGGGATTGCTAATGATCGTATATTTAGTGCAATTAAAACGATATTAGAGGAACTAGAAAATGCAAATTCCGGGAAAATCCGAAAAGATGATTTTGTTTTTAGAGCGTATAAATATGAAGTTAAAAAAAATAAGAAAGATAGAACTAAAGAGATTGCAGAAAAGCAGCTTGAAAAGAATAGTTCATTGGTAGAAGTAGAACAGTTTAGTAAAAATATTATCTTCTATGGTCCTCCTGGAACAGGTAAAACGCGTAAGGCGAAAATCCTTGCATACAAAATATTAATGAAAAATAACGATAAAGAGGGCGCTGAAAAGACAGATGATGAAATTCTTGACGAAGTAAAGAAAATTATTCAAGGCAATTCGAATGATAAAAGTCTTAAAGGTAGAATTCAACTTGTTCAATTCCATCCATCTTACAGTTACAACGATTTTATGGAATCGATAGAATTTTCGGGCGAAGGTTGCGAGTATAAAAATAAGATATTCAAAGAGTTTGCTGAAAAGGCTAGACAAGCTTCAGAAGAAGCCAAAAAGTATAAAATAGGAGCCCCAGCCTATGTATTAATCATCGATGAAATTAACAGAGCTAATGTTTCGAATGTTTTGGGAGAACTTTTATATGGATTAGAATATCGTGAAAAGGAATTTTCTACCGCGATTAAAGGCGAGAAATTTTCCGTGCCAGAAAATCTATATATTATAGGCACGATGAATACAGCAGATAGATCCCTGCAGAACTTAGATTATGCTGTCAGAAGACGATTTTCATTTGAAAAGGTATCAGCAGAAGAACCACTTCCCGAAAAAGGTGATATTCCAAATGGCGATTGCTATAGGATTAGCGGCAATAAATGGTTTTGTAAAAAATTGTTTGATACAGTGAGAAGTCATGTTGAAGAATCTGTTGCCCGAGGAATTAGTGCGGAAGATATTTTACCTGGAATAAGTTATTTCTTAGTTGAGGGGCAAGAAAAAGCTGAAATCCAAGAACATCTTGAATACAAAATAAGATACGAGCTTATTCCATTGCTAAAAGAATATGTAAAAGATGGGATGTTTACAACTCGTAAAAAAATATATGAGGATAAGTCACTAATAGACTTGTTGAGAGGTAATAAATATGAGGAGATTTTAGTTGAAGTAATTAAAGGTATAGTGTATGAATACAGTTATTGATGTAAAAGATTGGTCAGAAGTAAAAAAAGCGGAATTATTTGATTTTGACAAAAGAACATATGATGATGGTACAAGTGAAACCGAACAATCTACATATGATGATAAAGCTGCTAGTGAAAAAGAATTATCTGAAAAAAAATATATAGTTGATCATTATTTTCCTCGATATTTTTCCTTGCGTGGTCATGATTTGTCTCCGTTTAATATGGGAATATATTGTGAGACTAAAGGTGATAAACCAAAGCTTAGATCAACACAATATGTGGGTGTAGTGCCATTATTATTAATGAAAGGGAAAAAATCTGAGATTGAAAATAACGAGGATTATCCGGTAATTAAGGTGTCATCAAGATTCAATATATCTCCAACAGAAATGTTGTCAAAAGTGTTATCCGGAGATGATTATTATGAGAATCCGGATATGCTGAAAACTCGTTACTACACGGAAAGAGAATGGAAGGAACTTGCACTTCACGGTAATAAGGTAGAAGAGAGAGCCCTTTTTGGTGTGATTAATGGTATTGGACAAATAGACCTTTCCCATCAAGAAGATGGAAACGAGAAAAGGAACGAGAGCAACCTTGGTATTGTTGATGCATATGGAGTTTTTGAAATTATTGATTTCGTAAATAAAGCAAAGGAAATATGTAAAAAGAGTCTTAAAAAACAGTCACTGAGAGTTGAAGAAAATCTTAATTGTAAGGTAAAAGGGCGTATTCTGGTTCAAAAACAGATAAAATATAACGAGGTACGAGGACAAAAGCAAAAGATGTACTGTGCATATAATATGATGTCTGAGAATATAAAAGAGAATCAGATTATAAAATATGCACTGCATCTGTGTAGAAAAAAATCTGGAATAGGTGATTCTCTTGTAGAGGATATTCAGTTTTGTATGAATGCACTTTGTGGTGTACCATTAAAGAAATGTAGTACATCGGATTTCGTTGGTCTAAAAAACAACGGTGCATATAGACAGTATAAAGAGGTTCTCATAGCGGCAAAGAAGATTATCAGCAGATATAGTCTTTCATATGAAAATGGTGCAACTGATAATACAGGGGAAGTCAAAGCACAGTTGACAAATCATAAGGTATTACCATACTTTATCGACATGAACCTTCTTTTTGAATATTATTGCAGGGCAATTTTTAGAAAAGCAATTAATGAATATAACAAGGAAAAAGGGACAATGATAACTCTTAGTCTGGAAAGTCAAAAAGATTCTGCAAGATTACTTTTTAAATGTGATTCGGACTACATGAAGAAATATTGGAGAAACTGGCAGGCTGATGATGACGATGAAGATAACGAGGATAGTAACGGTAAGAATGAAAATACGATAGTTTCTTTAAGACATTTTTTTATGGCAAGATACATTCCAGACATTGTCATAACATACGAATCTGAAAACGATAATGTGAGAAAAGTTGCGGCAGTAATTGATGCAAAATATTCTGATGTAGAAAGCGCAGAAAAAAGATCTAGAACACATCAGATAATGTTTTATATGAAAGCATTGGATTGTAATTATGGAGGATTGATTAGTCCATCGTCGAAAAATAGAACAGAGATAGTAAGTGGTTCTGTTTGGATAAATCAAAAAATAGAAAAAATGAAAGGAGAAAAGGTGACGGGTCCTGGATTATGCTATATACCGTTAGCAGGAGAAAAAGGGACAGGTTTTTATGTGGATTTAGTTAAAAAATATCTGAAAGATTTGGGTAAGACGATAAATGAGCGGGAAAACGAACGACGTAAAAATATTGAGAATAAGAAATTTTTAACTAAATTCGACGATTTATTAAATAGAAATCAAAAGATTACGCTGAATGATATACGAAACATTTTGCCAGAAGATAAAAAAAAGATTTGGATAGAAAAATACAAAAAAGGAGAAAAGTAAATGAGTGATACAGTAATAAAAGAGGTACTTAAAATATTCAATAATGAGTGGAATAAGCAGGTGATTTTATATGGTCCTCCAGGAACCAGTAAAACATACTCTTCAACAATTATTGCAGCAGCAATGCTCGCAGGAGTTGATAAAAAAGACTCGGATTTAAAAAAAGGCTTAATAGAAGCATTAAAAAATAAACCTGCTGAATTAGAAGAAGAGATTAAAAGCATAACAAAGAAAAAGAATGCTGTAGAAGCAAAAGAAGATAAGGGTTTATTAGAAAATGAACTGCTGAAAAAGGAACAATTAATCAAAGAATTGACAGAAATGAACTTGACAGAAATAGAATTGTTTGATTTAGCAAGTTGTTATTTAAAATGTTGCGATAATTATAAGCTTGTGCAGTTCCATCCATCATATAGTTACGAGGATTTTGTAAGAGGTATTACTGTAGAACCAAAAGGTTCAGGTGTTAGTTACGAAGTAGAGTCTAAGATTATCGAAAAATTTTGCGTCGATAATATTGGAAAAACTAAAGTTCTTATTATTGATGAAATTAACCGTGCACCGTTGGCATCTGTGTTGGGTGAATTGATTTACGGTCTTGAATATAGAGATGAAAAAATTTCGACACCGTATGAATTAAAGGATAAAAGAGATTTGATTATACCTAAAGATTTGTATATTATTGGTACTATGAATACAGCAGACCGCTCTATCGGAAGCATGGATTATGCAGTGAGAAGAAGATTCGCATTTATTCCAGTTGGTTCTACACCTGATGCAATCAAAAATTCCTGGGGAGAAAAAGAAGTTGGGGAAAAAGCAGTTGAATTATATATAGCGCTGATGGACAGTGATAACGGAATATTTGCAGAGGATTATAAAGCCGATAAAGAAATGGATGTTGAGGATATAAAGATTGGTCATACATATTTCCTTGGAAAAAAGGAAGAAGGGCTTGACTACTTAAAGTATAGAGTTCAGTATCAGATTTTGCCTATTTATCAAGAATATATTAAGGATGGTTTAATAAATAAGGAAGGATTAAATCGCTTTAAGGAGATAATTGGTGAGCAGATTGATAAGGTGTTTGCGAATGATATAATTAAATAAAAAAGGATATAATCCAAAACGAATATTTTAAAAGCGAGCAAGAAAAGACGGACGATTTTGTCCGTCTTTTCTTGCTAATCCTATTGTAGGATATATTTATAATCAACAAGCGATGATAAGGAGTAAAGAAATTCGTATGGTGACAGAGGAAATTATAAAAAATGAAAATGGATTTTGTGAAGTACGTTACGAAGTGGATCCTGATGGAGAGCATGAAACGACAATTACTGCAACTTTTTATCCCAATAAGAAAAAAATAAATAACAGAACGATTGATTTTATGCTTTGCTATCGGAATGTGACCTATCAAGAATTTGATCCTAAGGAAGTGGAGCATTATAAATTTGATTATAAGAAATTTTGCGAAGACTTGTTAAGTGATGAGAATTCTGAACTGGATTTGGAAGAGAGCGTTCAACTGTTTGAGAAAATGAAAAAAGAATTTAGAGACTTCACGATTGGCTCAGAATCCACGAAATTTGAAAAACACACATCTAACGGTAAAAGGGAATATCAGATTGGTAAATATGATGAAAAAGAGTTGACCATAAAAAATGGAGAAGAAGATAATCTATTTGTCAGTTGGATCAAAACGAAAGCACCTGAAAAAATGTTGAATAAAATAATAATTTTAGGACTTGGTAAATAAGATGTAAAGACGGACAGATGTATCCGCCTTTCTTTTTTGGCATGGTATAATAGTTGCATCATTAACGCAATTACATCATTACGAGGAGAATTGTAAGCGCTCTATAAAGCGCTTACGTAAGATTGTGAGGGAGATGACTTGGTAGTGTGAATTTACAAAAATTTTCACAGTGTCTTATATTCTGTCTCAATGTCTATCTAAGGTACAGATGACCACCTATAAATATACGGGTATTAGGTACTTTATAAAGGACATCAATGTTCTTGCTTAAACCAGAGACGTGTCGATTGAATAATTTATTTACATCATCTAATATATATAAGAGATTATTATTTAACTCGATTACGGAGGCCTCTTTTATTTTTTCTGGTATTTGAATAGTTCCCCTAGCATCAAGACCATGTTCAATGAATCCCTTGGCTAGGAATCTTTTGTATAGATCATTAAATGCATTGTCCGAATCAAATTTCTTATAACATGGTGGAAAACAAAGGACATCAAGTATTTTTGCCTTTATTATTTTATCATCACTTACACCGAGAGATCTTGGGAATGAGTTGCAGTTGTAATGGACTAAAAGTACTTTGCTCTTTTTTAATAGGTATTTAACATTAAGAACAGAATAGCTGGCAATACCTTTAATGTCTCCCGTAGTCATTTTAATATAGTCAGGTGTATCTTCGATGACCATATATCGATCTCCCACCTTTAATTTGTCTTTATTTGTGGTCATTTGTAGTATGCCTCCTAATTGATGACATTTATTTCTTACTAATATAATTATAGTTCTTAACAGTGTATTTGTCACTACAAATAAAAATAACTAACTGTTGGAACATACCAAAGGATCAGATGGAAGGAATATTTGAGTCATGGATTCATCGAAAAGATACCTCAAAGTTATTTGAGGATCCAAAGATTATAATTTTGTTTCCAGGAATGATTCAAAGAAAAGGAAAACAAAAAACATGAAACATGGACAGATTTGTCTGTGTTTTTGGAGAGCGCCATACTATAATAGAAAAAAATGAGAGATAAGAAAGGCGGAGTACATATGTTATCCAAAAAATCAGAAGATGTATTAAATGTAGTTAGAAATGTTTATGAGATTGTAGAAGCAAAAAAAGGTGCCGGATATGATGGCGATATGCGTCAGCTTATCCAGGAAGCAATCAAGAAAACTGCGTTTGAAGATGCTAAAAGGTATAAGACGGTAGAATCTAACATTACTCGTGGCATGGACCTTTTCGGAGATGGTGCGATGGATGAGATTTGTCAAATGATCGAAGAGGCATGCATGGGAGAAAATGCGAATCATAGCTTGGATGAGCTTTTGAAAACTATGCTAGCGACAAGAAACAGCAAAGACAATGCAGCG
This sequence comes from uncultured Lachnoclostridium sp., assembly GCA_964650775.1. Classification (GTDB taxonomy): domain Bacteria; phylum Bacillota; class Clostridia; order Lachnospirales; family Lachnospiraceae; genus HGM12587. The sequence continues at coordinate 9,129 of CAZYUZ010000042.1, forward strand.
ACAATTCAGGCAGAATATCAGAATTTGTTTTCTGAGAAGTAGGAAACAACAAAAAAGCAAATTGATTTGGTATAAGAAATATGATAGGGCGGACAAATGTGTCCGTCTTATTTTTATGTGTTGTGTTATTTTAGTGGTAGAGCAGAGATAAAAGAAAGAAGGTAGCGCCAATGATTACAAGAGAAATTTTTGAAACAATTGAAGGGTTGAATCAAACATATTTTGAAAAGTGGGGATATGCGGTGGACTATAGTGCAACAACGAAAAATATATCTCCTGAAAATTTAATCAAGGCTTTGAGACGAATCGTAGAAACGGGTGAAAATTTGGTATTGTAGGAAAATATGAACGGTGGCAGAAATTGCCAACGCTTTCGTTGAATGTGAGAAACTGTAGGTATATAATCAAATTAAATAGTATGATTATTGGAGTGAGAGATGCGAATGGAAAAATATTGTGCATTAAATATAAGACAGTTGTGGTCGTTGAAGAATGTAATTGATGAACCCGAGGTTTTGCAATACTGGATTTTATACCAGACATGTGAAAATGACGGGATAACCATACGAGTACAGGCTTCAGAGGGAGATATTCGTAAGATTAATCATGTTCTACCGGAATCTTTGCACTGCATTCTTTTTAGAACAGGCAAGGAATATTGTTTTGAACAATTAAAGAAAGAAGCAGCTATCGGAAAGATAGAGTTAGAAAAGTTGTTAGTGAAAAAAGGCTTTGCGAAGGAACCAGAGAATCAGGAAAAAACGATATCCGAAATGAAAGCACCTACAATCTGTATACCAAAAGAAATCAGTCAGAATGAGGTGTCAAAAATCATAGTCCATGAGAATGGTTTTTTGGCTCGATATCCTGTTTCTGCAAAAAGGTATGCAGTGAGTGGTTTATGGGCGGAAGATAAAGTGACACATATAAGCATTTGTTTTCGACCGAATACAAAGAAATTAGAAGATAGAATTATTAATGCAATTACTGTCCGTATGCGTGTGACAAGCAAAAATGCTGATTACGAACAGTACTTCTTAAAAGCCTTAGAAGATGAACAAAAGGAGCTGAATAAAGAAGAAAGCCTAAAGTTGTACGATAAACTGGAAGAATATGGTATTGATTATATGATTGACGGCGGTGACACTTTCATTTATAAAGAGACTGGCAAGGAAAGCCAAATGTATTATGGAAGTGGAGCTAAGAAAATCAAAGGAAAAACAGCTAGGGATATGTTTGGAATTTGGATTGGTGGGAAAACGGAAGCTACACTGAATAAGGCAGCGGTGTTGGGAGTTTTGGAATAGAGAATAGGGGGGAAGGGAGTAATACAGTTACTCCCTTTTGCAATTGTAATTTTGAGCGGAGGAAAACTGAATGAAGATAGTTATCGATGATTCTGCAATAGAAAAAGTTGAAGATTTAAATAAAATGTATAAAAAAGCTTGGGGAAAAGAAGTAGATTATAGAATTGCGCCGAGGGGGATTACGCAGGAAAGGTTGGTTAAATGTCTGGAATTAATGATTGAAGAGAATCTAAGTTTGGTGGTAGCGTATAATGAATTGTTTAAGTAATAAAAGTATATTTTTCATTAGTGTGTCAAATGACGAGGTGATATAATATGGTCTATAGTCAAGCAAGTAGTGGAAAGAATAATAAGTACGGTCAATATTGATAAAAACGAAGAAATTGACAAGATATCATTAAATGATATATAGATTTTTAGGAGGTTATGGGGCAACAGGAAGTGGTGTATGATCCTACATTAAATAGCAGTGATAAAATTTCGGAGAATTATATTTGTTTATCTCCATATTGGGCAAAACATAATAAAAGTTGATTTGGGAATAAAATCAAACTGTTTAAAAGAATCTGATATATCATGATGATGTATCGGATTCTTTTTGTTACTGCATGGTGCGCCTTGCGGCGCACGTCGCTTATATATTTTTTTCGGAAATTGTTGTTAAACGATTTACCTGCATTTACCCCAAGAGTTGCTTCTTTATTATATTGTTGGGGATTTTAATCAGCAAGTTCCATGGAAACAACGGAATAAGGAAACAGGGTAGCTTCGGCATCCGGGTTTGGAATCAGTGTAAAGATTGCAGATGCAATAACAGTTTTTTCTTCATCAGCAGCACTAAACAGAGCAGCTTCCAGAATGATAGTATCCGCCTCCCCATGTTTTACGTTTAGGATTTCTGAATAGGAGGCACCCCGATCTCCAAGAGGGAACAGGTAGGCATCTTTTGCCTCGTCATAAGTTATGTCAATACTGTCCGGAATTTGTGGCAGCTGTGTACAGTCGGAAAACATGGCAGCTGCGTATTTCTGAACAGAATCGCCAGGAACCACAAGGGAATAGGCAGTAATTTCGGCATCAGCCGTGCCTGTAAAATAGATGCCGGTTCCATATATGAGGGACTTCCAAACATAGGTTGCGTCTTCCACATTGTAGACTTTACCGGTTTCCACGCTGCTAAGAAGCAATGGATCAACAATCATCATGGCATCGGAAAAATCTGCTACATCCAGGAGTGCAGGAACTTCATTTTTATCCTGTGCGGTCTCTAAATTTTCTTCTGCTGGCGCCTCAGTGGTTACTTCTGTTTTTGCTGGCACATCTGAGGTTTCCGAAGATTCGCCCGAATTACCGCATCCGGTGAGGGTGAGGCTGGCACTAAATAATACGCTTAGAAAAAATAATAATAATTTGTTCATAATGACCCTCCTTTGCTTTTTTGCTTGTTTTGATACCGCATTTATAATATCTGTAATTGTATTATACATAAATTTATTATCAAATGAGTGGAATACAATATAATTTAAGAAAGAATTAAGAAAGTATGTCTACATGTTTGTTGTTTACGAGTAGAAATACAAAAAATTATTTATTAAGAATTTTGCAAAGGTAAAGTGACACATGATGAAATAGTGTAACTTTAGTCTTGCAAATGTTATTTTAAATATACATTTTACTCGTTTTATTGATTTCGCAATCGCAAAAATTGCTTTGTTTGCCTAATGTATCTCAAAATCACAAATCGTTGTCCTCATTGTGGCAAGACAAAACAATCCTTTGGAAAATACTGTCCTTACTGTGGTAAGGAAATCAATTAACTAAATCCCAATTTTAAAGTGTGTCTAAACAAAGAGAATGAAATGAAAATTAAGAATTAAATTATCTAACGTATTATTCTTGATAGTTGTTTGCTTTTTTGCGTGGTTTGGTCATTCATATATAGGTATTGACGAAGAGACGCAGGTTCCAAAGGCGTTATTGATGAGAATACGTCCACTTCCATGGAAAGAAATCTATT